>CAIWTC010000121.1 GCA_903915485.1 uncultured Ignavibacteriales bacterium
AGAAAATGCTTTTGCCGAGCCAATTCCGATTATTGATTTAGCCAATGTCCATCCAATAAAAGGAACTGCTCCAAGCATAAAACTCTGAGAAATATTATGAATGTAAAAAGCATTAAGAAATAATACACCGCTTGTAAGAATAACTAATTCACCAATAATGAATCTTGCACTCAATCCAAGGACTGATGTATTCTTATTCATTAGACTTCCGCTTAAGTATGCCGCTACAGGGAAAGCCAAAAGGTACCCGCCCGTAGGACTAAGAAGTGTAGCAAATCCCATTACGAAATTTGTTTGATGTGTGAATACAGGAACACCTGCTATTCCAAGACTTAAATAAATTATCTGTGTTAAAAATCCGCCTCTTGCACCAAGCATGATGCCGGAGAGTATAACTACTGTTGTCTGAAATGTGAAAGGAACAGGTGATGCCGGAATTTCAATCTTTGCCGCAACTGCCTGAAGAACTGCAAATGCAACTGCAAAGAGCAGACCTTTCAATAATTCAAATCTGTTTTCGAATAGTGCTTTTTCTAAGTTAAGAACTTTTACTCTTGCCATTTTAACCTTCTACTTTTGAGAAATTTCATAAATTTAAACTGTAATATTAAAAGATTTGGCGGATTATTCAATACAAAAGTGAATTAATTACAAAATATAGCCCTCAACTAAAACACAATAAAACAGTTACATTATTATTTTCAAAAGACTAAATCATAGGAAATGATTATATTTAGGTAATGGTTTTCCCTATTTGTTAATAGTTACTCTATTTTTGATATGTTTTATAAGAATTTCGTCAAATAAATATTCAAAATCAGCCTGTTTAAACCCATTTATTTTTGAATTATAAGCAGATAATTATTATATTTAGGGTCTGTATATTTTTATGAACACATAAGATTGTAGAGTGAACGATTTGAAAGTATTCTCTGGTTATTCAAATAGACCGTTAGCAGAAAAGGTTGCCGAAAAAATGGGCTGTGACCTTGGAGTTCTTATCTCCAGAAGATTCAGCGATGGTGAGATTTGGGTTAAATACGGTGAGAACATTAGAGGTCTTGAAGTATTTCTAATTCAATCGACAAATTCACCTGCGGACAATCTTATGGAATTATTGATGATGATTGATGCCGCCAAAAGAGCGAGCGCAAAAAAAATCACTGCTGTAATTCCTTATTATGGATATTCCAGGCAGGATAGAAAAGACCAGCCGAGAGTCAGCATCACAGCTAAACTTGTGGCAAATCTTATTCAGACAGCAGGAGCAGACAGAGTAATTACGATGGATTTGCATGCGTCACAGATACAGGGGTTCTTTGATATTCCGACAGATCACCTTTATGGTTCATCTGTCTTTATCAATCGGTTGATTTCGCTGAATGATAATTTAGCAATAGTTTCACCGGATGTCGGTGGAATTAAAATCGCCAGAGCATATGCTAAAAGTTTAGGTGCAAGCCTGGTGGTAATTGACAAGAGAAGACCTCAGCATAATGTTGCTGAAATTGTCAACATCATAGGAAATGTTGAAGGCAAAAATGTTTTACTTGTAGATGATTTAATCGATACAGGCGGAACAATGGTTAATGCGGTTAATGCATTAAGGTCTTATGGAGCACAAAGAATTTTTATTGCCGCAACACACGGAGTTTTGTCAGGCAATGCATCAAAGGAGTTAAATGACTCCCCCGTTGAAAAAGTATTCGTAACAGATACGATATCTATTCCGGAAAATAAACAGTTTGAAAAATTGGAAGTATTAAGCGCCTCATCAATTTTTGCAGAGGCGATTACCAGAACTTATAACAATGAATCGATAAGTTCTTTATTTTTTAATGAAAAATCATAAAATATTCTTTTTTAGGAGCAACAAATAAATGGAAAAGAAAGTATTAGAAGCAGCGGTTCGTACTGAAGTTACAAAACCTGCGAAAAGCGCACTTCGCCAAGCTAAAAAGGTACCTGGAATTGTTTACGCAAAGTCCATTTCACCAATTGCAATTTCAGTATTAGAGAATGCGATCAACCCTTTCGTATTCACAGCTGAAACTCACATCATCAATCTAAAGCTTGATAACAATCAGGAAATAGATTGTGTTATTAAAGATGTTCAGTTCGACCCCGTGACTGACAGAGTAATTCATTTTGACTTACAGGGACTTGTTTCCGGTGAGACCATTCAAATTGAAGTACCTGTATTGTTCAAGGGAACACCTATCGGCGTTCGCGATGGCGGTCTTCTGCAACAGTTCTTCCACAAACTCTCAGTTGAATGCGTACCTTCCAGCATTCCGGAACATATCGAACTTGATATTACCGGCTTGAAAATTGGAGCAGGTATCCATGTTAGAGATTTGAATATCGAAGGTCTCAAAATTCTTCATCAGGAAGGCGCAGTTATTGTTTCAGTTACACCTCCTAAGGGCGGAAGCGAAACTAATGCTGACGGTTCTGAAGTTAGAACTGAACCTGAAGTTATTACCAAAGGTAAAGACAAAAACGCGGAAGAATAACATTGAGAGCAATAATTGGACTCGGTAATCCGGGTGGAAGATATCAACTTACCAGGCATAATGTCGGATTTATGTTTATTGACTACCTTGCTGAGAAGTTCAATTTATCTTTAACTCCTTCACGGCATGAGTTCTATTCTGCTGAAGGAGCTTTGGAGAAAAATAAATTTGCTCTTGTTAAACCGACGACATTTGTCAACAATTCCGGAAATTCTATTGCTCAGTTTCAACAGCAGTTCAATGTAGAACCCGAAGACATGCTTATCGTGTACGATGACCTTAATATCCCGCTTTCAGAAGTGCGGATAAGATTCGGTGGAAGTCACGGTGGGCACAATGGAATCTATTCGGTGATTTATCACTTGAATAGTAATCAATTTCCACGACTAAGGTTCGGTATTGGTACTACTTATGAAAAAGGCAAAATGGCACAGTTCGTTTTAGGAAAACTTTCCTTTGATGAATACCAGGATGCCACTAGAGCTTTCGATTATAGCTATCTTCTTGTTAAGGCCTTCCTTACCGGCGGCCTGAAACAAATGCTTGATGAAAATAGTCAAATGAAAGACCCCGGTCCACCTAATCAAAAAGAGGCGGCCGATGATTTACCGGGTGATTCTGCAGAAGTTGAGAATTCTCTTCCGCAGGATGAAGAAGTAAATCCAAAATAAAATTTAATTAACTATCTATAATCCTGTTCTCGAAATCGCGTCGAGGACCTAAACGACCAAAGGAGTCACACATGCGAATACATTCTTACGAAAGTGCAGTGATAATTAATGCTGCTCTCGAAGATGAACAAATCGAATTAGTTGTCACTAAGCTTAGAGACACTATCACGCAAAGCGGCGGCGAAATCTTCAGTACCGAAAACTGGGGAAGAAAACGCCTTGCTTATCAAATCAAAAAGAACAAAATTGGTTACTATATCATTTTTCAGTTCACAGCACCTGTTGAAGCTATTGCACAGATAGAAAGAGTTTACAGATTGGATGAAAACATTGTCCGTTTTCTTACAATTCAATTAAGTAAATTTGCTGTTGAGCACTTCTCAGACCAAAAAGAAAAAGAAGCTCTCGCAAAAATCGCTGCTGAAGTTGATGTCGTTGGTTTAGTTGAACCTGACATCGCTGCAGACCTAAAATCAGATATTTCTCCTAAATAGCTGTAACAGGAAACTGCTTTAATGGCTGATTTGAAAATGCCTGAAATTAACAGTGTGTATATTGCAGGGAATCTTACAAAAGATCCGATATACCGTACTACTTCAAACGGGACTCCTGTAGCGAATTTTACTATCGCTTCCAACCGGAAGTTTAGAGATAGCTTAAATTCATGGCAGGAAGATGTTTGTTTTATCGGTGTTGTCGCCTGGAATAAACTAGCTGATAGTTGCAGGGAAAGACTTCTTAAAGGCTCGGCAGTTTTAGTAGAAGGAGAACTTCAAAGCCGTCTCTGGAAAACCGAAGATGGGTCAAACCGCTCGATTATTGAAATTAAAGCAAGCAAGATTCAATTCTTGAGCAGACGGGTCAAAAATGCATCTGAAGATGAAGAAAATCTTGTCTTCGTTGATGAAGAACAGATTGATTTTAATGAAGATGTTTTTGACAAAATATTTGGAAATGCTTCACATGAGAACACTCACAATGACAGCAGTTTAATTAACAAACAAAATGAAAATTTGAAATAAACCAAGGATTAATTATGAAACCTTTGATGAAAACCAAAAAAGTGTGCAGATTCACTGAAATGCGCATAAAATATATCGACTATAAAGATATCAAGTTACTGCAGCGATTCGTATCGGAACAAGGAAGAATCATTCCTAAAAGAATTACCGGAACAAGCGCAGCTTATCAACGCGAACTTACTCTCGCTATCAAGCGTGCACGCCACATGGCATTGTTACCATATGTATCTGACAGTGTCCGTTAAGCTGTTGAAAGGAAAATAAAATGAAAGTAATATTAAGACAAAATATCGATTCACTTGGAGCTATTGGAGAAGTGGTTAACACTGCTGATGGCTACGCTTTGAACTATTTAATCCCCCGTCAGTATGCTTACAAAGCTACTCCGGGAAACATTAAATCATTGAATGAAGAAAAGAAGCAGCTTGATAAAATCCGCGCTAAAGAAATTGATGCGGCTCAATCAATCGCAAATAAACTCAACGATGAAAAAGTTCAAATCATGGTTCAAGTTGGAGAAGAAGACAAATTATTCGGCTCAGTTACTTCACAAATGATTGTTGATGTTTTAGCTGAAAAGGGATACGAACTCGATAAGAGAAAAGTTGACCTTGCAGAACCTATTAAAGCATTAGGAATCTATGAAGTTCCTGTTAAACTTCACCCTTCAGTTACTGCAAAAGTAAAAGTATGGGTCGTTAGAGAAGTTAACGCGTAAAGCTTAACCACCTATTAAAAAGGCTGCTATCAAAAAATAGCAGCCTTTTTTTATTGCT
>CAIWTC010000122.1 GCA_903915485.1 uncultured Ignavibacteriales bacterium
TATTGAATGTCATCTCAGAACCAATTTCTGCCATCTCGAAAGCTTTTTCGGGAGGTAAGTTTAAATCTGCTGCAATAGTGATTAAGGATTCTTCTATTCTGCTGCGCATCAGTCACTCCATTATTGTAAAAGTATTATGTTCGTAAAAATTGAATTATATAAAATAAATAAAATCAGAGAAGAATAAAAATTAATCTCTGCTCATCGGAATCTTCACCGAAAATTTCTCTGCATTTTCTTTTGCTCGTGTATAACCTGCATCTGCGTGGCGAATGATTCCCATGCCGGGGTCATATGTAAGAACCCTTTCTAATCTTTTTTCTGCTTCAGGTGTTCCGTCTGCAACAACAACCATTCCTGCATGGATGGAATTGCCAATGCCAACTCCGCCGCCGTGATGTACTGATACCCAACTCGCACCGCCGATTGAATTAAGCATCGCGTTAAGTATTGGCCAGTCTGCAATTGCATCGCTGCCGTCGAGCATCGCTTCGGTTTCGCGGTAAGGTGAGGCAACGGAGCCGCAGTCCAAATGGTCTCTGCCGATAACTATCGGTGCTTTGACTTTTTTCTGCGCAACCAAGTCATTAAAAATCTTTCCCATCTTAGCGCGTTCGCCGTATCCAAGCCAACAAATTCGTGCAGGCAGTCCCTGGAAGTGAACTTTTTCCTGCGCATTCTTTATCCAGTTGTGGAGCGCCTCATTTTCAGGGAATGCTTCCATAACTGCTCTGTCTGTTACATAAATATCTTCAGGGTCACCGGAAAGGGCAACCCATCTGAAAGGACCTTTGCCATCGCAGAAAAGCGGACGGATAAATTCGGGAACAAATCCCGGAATATCAAAAGCATTTACGATTCCGTTTTCTTTTGCTTCGCTGCGGATATTGTTTCCGTAATCAAAAACAATTGAGCCATTAGATTTGAAATCAAGCATCGCTTGAACATGTACTGCAATTGTTTTTCCCGATTCTTTAATGTAAAGTTTTGGATTTGATTTTCTTAAACAAAGCGCCTCAGTAAAAGTCATCCCCATCGGAACATAACCGTTGAGAGTATCGTGCGCTGAAGTTTGGTCGGTAACGATGTCAGGCTGGAAGCCTCTTCTCAGAAGTTCAGGAAGCACTTCGCCCGCATTGCCGACTAACCCCACTGATATTGCTTCGCCGTTTTCTTTTGCCGAGGTGACAAGTCTGATTGCTTCGTCGATATTAGAGGTCATCTTATCAATGTAACCTGTGGAAAGTCTTTTTTCAATTCTGCTTGCATCTACATCAATGCCGAGGAATACTGCCCCCGCCATAGTTGCTGCCAAAGGTTGAGCGCCGCCCATTCCGCCTATTCCGGCAGTTAAGAGAATTTTCCCTTTGAGTGAACCGTTAAAATATTTTCTTCCGCACTCTACGAATGTTTCATAAGTGCCTTGAAGAATTCCCTGAGTGCCGATGTATATCCAACTGCCGGCAGTCATCTGTCCATACATTATAAGACCAAGTTCTTCTAGCCTTCTGAATTCATCCCAGTTAGCCCATCGTGGAACGAGCATTGAATTTGAAATAATTACACGGGGAGCATCAGTATGCGTTCTAAAGATACCCACGGGTTTCCCGCTCTGAACCAGTAAGGTTTCATCGTTCTCCAAATCTCTTAGTGAATCCTGAATTGCATAAAAGCAGTCCCAATTGCGGGCGGCTTTTCCTTTTCCGCCGTAAACTATTAGTTCGCTCGGGTTCTCTGCAACTTCAGGGTCAAGATTGTTCCGCAGCATTCTGAGTGCTGCTTCCTGTATCCATCCCTTGCATGTGAGTTCTGTTCCGTGCGGTGCGGTAATTATTTCAATCTGTTTTGACATTTAATCACTGAAGTGTGTTTTTAATATTGTCTGATATTGAAGTAAAAGTGATTTATACATCCACTTTTTAAATATCCAACTCTTCTTAATTTTATCGTTAAAAAATTTAACATTTTCTTTTAAGTGCAATGCAATCTGAGTGTATTCATCTCTTGTTAACTTTACGATGTCCTCGCCGCTATTCAATTTTTCAAGCACTGCTGTGAATGCTTTTTCAATGCGGTAATAATCGCGGTTACTCTGTACCTGTTTAATTACTTGCTTGCACAGGCTTGTAAGCATTCTCGTTTCGTTTTTATCGAACTCGAAATTGTAGTTTTTAAATCCTTTCGCCATTTTTGAAGTTTTATATCCTTGTGTTAATGTGTGAAAAATTCCTCCGCAGGTTTAAGTACGGAGGATTGAAATATCAGCCTTTTAATGAAAGAAGTTTTTCTTTCATCCTTAAATAGCCGGGCTTGATTACTTTGTAAATGTAGTCAAGGCGTTCCTGATTATGTATGAATGCGGATTTCATCGCATTAATAGTTAACTTTTCTATATCATCCAGGTTGAGACCAAAATATTCTGTTGCAAGCATGCACTCATTGGTCATTGTTGTTCCGCTCATTAATCTGTCATCGGTATTAAGGGATAAACGGAATTTCATTTCATTCAATTTTTTGAAAGGATGATTTTCAAGTTTATCTATTGCGCCTGTGTGAACATTGCTCAACAAACAGATCTCAATAGGAATTCGTTTGTCAAGTATGTACTGAGCTAATTCACCCATGCCGACAACAGTGCCGTCGCCGTCAAGAGTAAGGTCCTCGAGGATTCTTGTGCCGTGACCGATACGGTGAGCACCGCACCACTGAATTGCCTGCCAAATAGATTCTTTGCCGAATGCTTCGCCTGCATGAATTGTAATGTTAAAGTTAGCCCGTTGAATGAATTGAAATGCTTCAATATGTTTCTTCGGCGGATATCCGCCTTCTTCACCTGCTAAATCGAAACCAACAACACCTTGGTTGCGGTAGTTAACTGCAAGTTCAGCAATTTCAAGATTGTTCTTCATGTTGCGCATACCGCAAAGAATTAAACCATATCCAACACCGAAATCTCTCTTGCCTTTTTCAAGACCTTCGATAACAGCGAGGACGATATCATCGTAGTATAAATTTTTAGTCAGCGAAAAAACCGGGGCAAATCTTGTTTCGACATAGCAAACTCCGTCGTTCTTCATGTCTTCCATCATTTCGTATGCAACACGGGTCAATCCCTCTTTTGTCTGCATAACCGCGCATGTATGTTCGAACCCTGAAAGATACTCGCCAAGGCTTCCTTTTTGAGCACCTCGTTGAAACCATTCATTCAATTCTCCCGGATCCGATGTCGGAAGTTTTTTATATTTAATATCTTTTGCAAGTTCAATTACTGTTGCGGGTCTTAATCCGCCGTCCAAATGGTCATGTAATAAAACTTTTGGAACAGTTCTGAGAATTTCTTCTTTTGTCATAATAGCATCCTATATTTTTGCTTTAAAAATATCTCTTTATTTGAAGATAGGCAAGTTTCTAAGAGAAGAGATTTTGAAATATTTTCCGGGCAACTGCAGTCGGGCTAAATTTATGACCTGCGAAATTCGATAATATATTTAGATATTATTATATATTAGAAAATTATGAAACAAAAAATCCAATTTATTGCTCTTTTATTCGTTATCGTGGGAGTAATTCCATCTGAATCTTTGTACGCTGAAAGGTTAACTGATTTGGGGAATGACTCGCTCCGTTCTGAATCTGAAGTCATAACTTCTTTTAATCTGCACTATGTAAATGAGAGTTCGTATAATATTTCTGGCGGCATTAAACGGGGATATAGTAATCTTAATAATATATATTTACAGAGCAGGATAAATTTGGGGAGGCTGCTTTCTGTCAACTCTCTTGAGTTGGGAATAAAGCCAATGATTAACTACTGCCGTAAAAGCAATCAATATTTTGGAACTGTTCAGGGAGTAAGTAATATTGAGGCGGAGAATATGTTCACCCTTATGGAACTATGGGTGCAAAAACATTTCTATGAAGACAAACTCTCGGTTTTGATCGGATTGTATGATTTGAATTCTGAGTTTGATGTAAAAACATCTTCAGGTTTATTTAGTACACCTTCCCAGGGTATTGGCTCAGAACTTGGCTTAAGCGGAAAGAAGGGTCCTTCAATTTTCCCTTATCCGGGAATGGCTGTCAGGGTTTCTGTAAAGCCTTATGAAAATTTTGAAATAAAAGCTGTTGCTGTTGACGGAGTTCCAAATTATTCGGATGCATTTGTTAAAGTCCGGTTTAACTCCTCAGAAGGGTTACTTATGGCAAGTGAGATTGATTGCAAAGTAAAAGCAGAAACTGAAAATATTATTGGTATTGGCTACTGGGCGTTTACGGCAAAACATCCGGTACTAGCTGCACAAGACGTACTTTCTTTTGGTGAAGAGGCACAAGGTAATAACGGGGCCTTTGTGTTCTTTGATGTCCCCGAACTGTATTCCTATTCTAAAGATGGAATTATAAGTGCATGTTTCCGCTATGGTATTGCAAATAAAAAGTTTAACGAGGTTTCATCTCATCTTACATGCGGGTGTGTATTAAATAGTTTGTTCTTCCACCAAGATGAACTGGGTTTTAATTTTTCATGTGGTTTTCTGAATAAACAATATGCATCTGAGAATGGCCTCTATAGTTCAGAAAAAATGTACGAAGCAACTTATGTTTATACATTGATTGAACAGATAAAAATTCAACCAACACTTTTGTATGTTAGCCATCCTTCTGCAGGCGCAAATATCAAGGATGCTTTCGGAGGAAGTATTCGTGTGATTTTAGATTTGTGAATCTGCTGGTGTTTGGGAGGTGGCCTTTAGCCGTTTGCTTTTAGCCTTTGGCTTTTAGGAGTTAGCGGTTAGTTTTTGGAAATGCGAAATTTTATAGAGGACGGTCCTCAGTCTTTAGTGAGCAAACCTTAATCTTCAGGATGTGGTTTATATTTGCAATTATAAATCGGATTATTTACTGACTTTTAGAATTTTGGAATGTCTATGACTATTATGAAAATTTGACATTATACCAAGATTGCGAATATCTAATAGCTAAAAACCAAAAGCTAGCTTTGTCACTCCCTTAAATTATCGTAATTTTAAAATTATGATTAGATTATATACTAAATGAAAATAGCAGTTTTGCTTTCGGGTGGTGTTGATAGTTCTGTTGCGCTTAGATTACTTAAGCAGGCGGGGCACGATGTAACTGCTTTTTATTTAAAGATTTGGCTTCAGGATGAATTCTCCTTTCTTGGCGATTGTCCTTGGGAAGAAGACCTTGAGTTTGCGCGAGGTGTCTGCGAACAGGCAGGCGTAAAACTTGAAGTTGTTCCTCTTCAGGATGAGTATTGGGCAAAGGTTGTGAATTATACAATCGCCGAAATCAAGTCAGGGCGCACCCCAAACCCTGATATGTTCTGCAACCGTTTAATTAAGTTTGGTGATTTTTATGATAAGATTGACGCGCAGTATGAAAAAGTTGCCAGCGGGCATTATGCCTTTATCGAAGAGATAAATGGTGAACCTCGCTTAAAAATTTCACCGGACCCCATTAAAGACCAGACTTATTTTTTAGCATATGTAACAAAAAAACAGCTAGAGCGGGCATTATTTCCTATCGGTGTTTACACTAAAAAACAGATTCGAAATTTTGCTGCAGAGTATGATTTGCCTAACCAAGTCAGAAAAGATAGTCAGGGTATCTGCTTCCTTGGAAAAATAAAGTTTAAGGATTTCGTGAAATATCATTTAGGTGAACTAAAGGGTGAAATAATCGACATTGATACTAATAAGGTGATGGGCGAGCACGACGGATATTATTTTTACACCATTGGTCAAAGGCAGGGAATTAAGCTAAATGCCGGCCCTTGGTATGTTATAAAAAAAGACCACATAAAAAATCAGATATTTATTTCGCGAAACCTTGAACTGCTTGATGCAGAAAGAAACTCCTTTTATGTTCA
>CAIWTC010000123.1 GCA_903915485.1 uncultured Ignavibacteriales bacterium
AAGAAGATTGATAACCAATACATAAATATTTACATTCAACCCGCCTAAATTAACGGTCTTGTCAACCTTTATATCAAGTTGAAAAGCCCAAGGGGTTGCTGATTCATTTAATGTTTCCTGAGGAACGCGAGTATTTGCATAACCTGAAACTTTGGTGAAGTTGTGACCGCTGTTGAAAGTCAACAAGAGGTTTCCGCCAAAATTCTGAAGTAAACTTGGACCGTCATCGCCAATAAAACGATAATCAACATTCAAGTTACCTCTGTGCGCCTGATTAAAATCAAGCGGTGATACTTGTTCCGGGAAATAAGGAATTGAAGTTGGTGACTGCCACAAAGCTCTGAATCCTGTGGATGGGTTTGAACCCGTTCCGCGTGCATCAGAGAATGTGTAGTTAAAAGATGCAGTAACTCTTTCAATTCTTCTCAAATTGAGCTGAAATTCTATACCTTTTGTGGTGGAAAAATCACCATTAACAAATGCATAATAACCGCCGTGCTGAGCACCTGCTTCAGAATTGACTGTTCTGATTTGCACCTGATCTTTAATGTCTTTATAAAATGCAGTTACATCGAGAGCAAAGTTGTCACCAAGCTGCTGTGAAAATCCTAAATCATATGAAGTAGTTTTTTCAGGGCGAAGACCGAAGCCTACCGGTGATGAAATTGCGTAACCGCCTTTAATATTGTCGCCGACAAGAACTAATCCCTGATAAATATCACGGAGTCTTGACTGCTGAATAAATTTACCATACTGAGCATGGAATTTAGCCTTATCTGTCAAACTGAATGAGAATCCTAAACGAGGACTTAAATGTCTCTCAATAGGAACACCAATCAAATGTGAATAATCAACATTTCCATTTTTATCAAAGGAAATATTTGATGGATTGTCAAACACTTTACTGTCTGAGAAGATATAATCATATCTCAAACCTGCGTTAACAACCAAGTCATTATATTCCATTTTATCCTGAATATAGAGCCCTAAGAATTCAGGATGTTTAGGTGCATACTTACCTTCAGCATCAGAAACATTACCATAGATGTCATATCCGTAGTTATCTATTCTCTGATACCATTGTTCCGGAGAAGCATCTGGGTTTGACTGAACATAGGATAATAAGTTGAACGCGCTGTTTAACAAGTAACGGCGAATTGTCCATCTTTTATAGTCGCCACCCATCTTGAATTCATGATGTGAGCCGACCTGAGAAAAGAAATCCAATTTTCCGCCAAATGCATCATCATGGCGTTTCTGATAATATGCTTCTTCAGTACCAAATTTATTGAATGAAGATCCATACATCGCGTATGCTGTTGGATTAACGCCATCAGCTCTTAATGTATAGCCATACTTTGCGTTTTCAACTGAATCGCCATAAGCAATAATGTTGTGCTGCAAACTTGGGTCCATGTTAACAGTATAATCTTTATAATAATTTACATTCAAATCAATGAATGAATTATTAGAAACAACATAAGTTGTTTTTAAGTTTACTGTACCAACATAGCCTTCGTTGGTATTTACTCTCATATAATTGAAAATTTCAGCAATGCCGCCGCCGTCATTTGATTTATTTAACGCTAAACTTCCGCTCAACTTAAATAATAACGGTTTCCAGTCTGCTGTCAAGTTACCCTGAAGTTTAAAAGATTCAGAAGCTTGATTCAATCTATATCCTTTAGGATAAACGATATTGAGTGTATCAGCGAGGGAACCTCTTGAAGGGTCAAACAACCCCGGCATGTTAACACCATCCCAGTAACGGATTGGTGAGCGTTGGAAGTTATTGCTTGCTGCTAAATAAAATTTTACTGATTTCTCTGAAGGGATAAGCGGTCCGCCTAAAGTAACAACATACTCGCTATAGCCATATGAATAGCCGCCGAGCATTTCTCTGTTGCTGCCTTTGCTTACGAAGTTATCAGTGATGCCTTCAAAAGAAAGTTTATATTCTTCTGAACCTGAGCGGGAAGTAGTGCTGATAATACCGGCATTTGCTCCGCCGTATTCAGCTGTGTATCCGCCTGCCTGAAATTGAATTTCTTCAATTGAGTTATTGATTGGTGATGCAGTTGAACCGCCGAACATAGGGTCAGTTACCTGTACACCGTCAACATAAAAAGCAACCGCATCAGAACGCGAACCGCGGACATAGATTTTGCCATTCTGACGAACGACACCGGTTTGATTAGCTACGATAGCTTCAACGCTTCTTACTGGCAGATTTTCTAAATCTTCTGCTTTAATAACAGAAGTTGCATTTGTTTGATTCTTATTAATCAAAGGCTTGTCAGCAACGATAACAACATCTTTCGTTTGAAAGGATTTGTTGCGGATGCTGAAATCCGTTTGAGAAGTTAAATCTGCATAAATTCGTACATTTTCAATAGTAACATCAGAATATCCTACATAGCTAGCTTTGATTGTATAAGTTCCGGGGGGAACATTTATAATCATATACTCGCCGTTAAGGTTAGTTGCTGCTCCTAATGAAGTACCTTTAATCACAATGCTTGCACCAATCAAAGGTTCCTTTGTATCGGAATCGAGTACTTTACCAACTATCTTACCGCCGCCGGCGAAAGCTGTTGAAGCAAAAAACACGAATAACACTGTGCATAATATGAATGATGATAAAATTTTTCTGAACATAATCAGTCTCCTATATCTTCTTTAACCTGATTAGCGTGGTAAGTATGGTATACTATTTTTAGGCGCAGGGATAACTACTTTAGGACCCTTAGCATTACCAACTGCAAACACGAAATAGTTCTTTCCGGCGGCGACAGCTACAGAATCACTTGCTAACTTTGTTGCAGGTTTATTAGCAACGGTTATAGCAAATCTTCTGCCTACAGGAAGACTATTAGCAGTGCTATAGGCTTCTCTTGTAGCAATATCAATGGCCACTAGGGAATCTGTTTTCCATGTTGGAGTTACAGTTACGTCACGAAAATCAACTACTTGAGATTCAACTGCCGGTAACGGAGTCAAACCTGTAGTAATTAAATTAATAAAATATATGTTAGCCTTGCCGGAAGCCGGTGTATGAGAGACATAAGTTAAGCCTTCATAATACTCAAGGTTTTGGAATGTGTTCAGCGTATCTACTTTGCTGTACTCACCAAGGAAGAAAAGTGAAGTAACATTGTTTGTTGTAACTTCAACTTTTTTATTAAACAATGTATCACCTGTAACTGCGTTGGTAACAAACACTAATTTGCTGCCTGAGTTAAGTGTTACATAGTTCGAAACATCATTAGTTGCTAAACCTGTCATAGATGCATCTAATGTTTTTCCATCAACTTTTACATTCATTGTCGCAACATTCGGTGAGAAGTTACCGACTCGCAGAACTGCAAATTGCTGTGATGGCTGTGGGATTGTAGGTTCGTCCAAACAACTTACGAAGGTAAGTGCCGTAAAAACGATTGCGATACCAAACAGAATGAAGTGTCTATTCCGCATTGATTCTCACTCCTGAAATTCTTATTAAAAATAAACGAATTATTGAAAATCTTTTAATCGAAGCCATTTCAAGTAAAAGACTGCGCCACTATGCTGCGCACGCACTGATTTTGTTATTTGTTATAACTTGAAATATTACATTTGATTTAAAATTAAAAAGAGTTACCCGCCATATTTCAAGCGGGTAACACTTTTACAAAAATTATTTCATTAATGTAAGTTTTTTAGATTCTGTAAAGCTACCTGCTTTAAGTGTATAAACATATACACCTGAAGACAATTTTGCAGCATTAAAGTTAACTGAGTGACTTCCTGATGACATATCTTCGCCATTTACCAATGAAGCAACTTCGCGTCCTAACATATCGAATACTTTCAAACTAACGGTTGATCTTTCGCCTAAGTTAAAGCGGATGCTGGTTGAAGGGTTGAATGGATTTGGATAATTCTGCTCTAAGTTAAAGCTCTTTTTAGCACCAACTACATCATTAACACCTGTTGTCTTTGAGAAGTCAAAGGTCTTATAGATAAGTGGGTTAGCTGAATAAGCACTCTGTGATTGGATAGCGCATCCAGGAACCATATCTTCTAAATAAAGAACATGTGCACGGAATGAGGTACCTAAGTCTTCTAATAACTGAGCAGGATGTCCATAAAGTTCTGCTGCATTCTTTGCGCCTGCGAAAATTGCTGGTTTTGTGAATGTAGCACCGCCATTTGTTGAAACTGAATAATATAAGTCAGTTAAATAGATTTTTCCGGTTGCTGAAGTATCAACTTTTCCACCGGTAATCTGTGGAGCACTCCAAACTACGAAAATACCTTTACCGTCTGCACTTACAGCGATATTAGGATTAGCCTGACCAATTGCGTTAGTATGACGGATATAAGTAGCATCTGAGAAGATGTTCAATGTATCCATTGCTCTGTCAGAAATACTTTTCCAGGTGTTTGTTGATGAGTTCCAGTAAACAACCGGGAATTCATTAGCAACAACTGTATCAACTGTAGGATCTAATCTGTATCCGTAACCGTTAGCAACTGCGTGATAAACGCCGGTATTTGCAACAGCCATGTCCATCTGACCAAAATTAGCGAACATAGGAGTAACATTAGGTAAATTGCTTAATGTACCTCTTTTACCGCTCTTTGCGATCATAGAACCTTTAACTGTAGCGCCTTTGTCTGATGATTTCAGCAAGAAAACATTATCAACTGAATCTTTGTCTGTTGCATCGATGTAAGCTGTTCCGGCTGCTGTTGAAGCTGTACCGAAATAAGCAAAATATTTTTCATTAGCTGATTTACACATACCGATTTCAAGTCCGCCTTGAGCTTCTGCAAAAATTTCTTTTGTTCCGCCGGTAGCGAATGAATGTGCATTCATTGAATCATAATTCTGGAATGTTGTTCCGTAATCAGCGGTACGCCAGAATGTCCACATAACGCGGTTTCCTGAGGTTCCCATTAAAATTGTATCACCTAAGCACTGTACTGAAGGGTCAGTATATGCTTCAAACTGTGAAGGAGCACTCCAACCGTTAACTGCGTCACCAACTACTAATCTATTAGGAGTATGGCAAACTACAGCGATGGTTCCAACTGCGGTACCTGTTTGAGCTGCATCAATTGCAGGCCATCCGGTGTTTGCAGCAACTGTATCAAAAATAGCTACTTCTTTGTAAGCACCTGCATCAGGATAAATCAGTCTGACTGATCTTCTGGTGCTGCCCCATTTACGGACCATAGGTGAGAAGTAAGGTTTTCCACCAACCACGACAAGCATGTCGCGAATCAAACTGTTTGTAAAGTAATCATACTGGGTATAGGAGATAGTATCGCCTACTGCAGAGTTGTTTACATTAAAAACTGTCTTCAACGGTGAAATATTCAACGAAGTTTTTTGTGAAGTTGTGTTCGCATCGTCACGAACGATTGTGCGTTTTTCTACACTCTGTGCAAAAGTTAAGGTTGCGCAAAGTATAACAAGAGTAATGAACCTAATCATATCTTTCTCCTTTATTAGTGATATTAAAAAATTGACACTTTACTGTCAATGTCGTTTATGAAAAATACATTTCTCAAAAAATCTCAATACGAAGTATTGATTTACCTATTTTTTTCAACAATGTCAAGAATTATTTTAACAATTCGCAAAAAAATTGGTTTTCTTTCATCGTATAATACAAATTAATTTTTAAAAAACTAAAAATATTATTATCATTCTGCTAATTTTTTGCTTGCATTAATTAAAATAATATCGATATATTCAGGAGTTCCCGCTAATGTTCCTTAATAATTCATGTATGAATGCATATTCGTATTACTTGTATTTGACTTCAAGGCAAGCATAAAGTCTTCTATGCCGGGATAATACAATGTAATCCCAAATAGTTAGCAGCCTCAGCCATCAGGAACAGTCTGAGATTCTAAACTATATTCTAACTGCGCTTCCGGTTGATAACATTTCCCCTGCACTCGCAGCATCTATTCTTGTATTAGTAACAAATCTATAATAGGTATCAAATCTTTTTTTGTCAACCCAATTAGGAAGCAGGGATTTTCTTTTCTCTATAAATATTTTTGAGAATGTTTTATCCGTCTCCCCTGTTGATAAGTCTCTTGTTGGTACGACACATCTTTTACAAGGATTGATTCCTTCAAAAGAAACGCCTCCAATATTAAACGACACAGTCTCACCTGCATTACCGTAAAGTTTATCTTCCCAAAATATTTCTGTATCCGAAACTATAAGATTAACGCGGAAGCGCTTAATCAGCACTTCAACCGGAAGTTCCGGGAACCAAGTACTGACCTCTTCCAAACTTGCAAGTGAGACTATTGTAGGACCGCTTGCAATTTCGTCATCGAAGAATCCTTTAATATCATCTTGAATAAATTTTAAGTTCATATTCAAGTAACTGCTGAATATATCTGCAATTGCTTTTTGTTCTTCAAGTAAATTGAATTTATATTTTACAACTTCACCGGGGAAAATAAATTCAGCGCTCATACTTGATAAATCAAAACTTGAGCGCACTCTCATTATTTCAGGCGAGCGTTTCCCATTTAATATTTTATCATCACTATCAGTGAAGCAAAACCTGCGGTCGTTTTCAAGCGCTCCGCTACTGGTGATTTTTGATGTTGTAGTTTCAATACCATCGAGTGCCTTCACGGGGTAAACAAAAATATTAGAAAGAACTGCCACTATTTCCCTTCGTCGTATTTCTTTAATTTACGCCAAAGAAATTTTAGTCGCTCAAGTAAATTCTTTTCCTGACCATTGCTTGTCGGTATATAATATTGTTTGCCCTGCAGTTCTGTTGGAAAATAATTTTCTTCGACAAAATGATTTTCGAAATCGTGCGGATATTTATATCCCTTACCATACGAATATTCTTTCATAAGTTTTGTCGGTGCATTTCTTAAATGCAGCGGGACCGCATAGAGCGGATATTTTTCAACATCCGAAAGCGCCGCATCAATTCCCAGGTAGGCAGCATTGCTCTTCGGTGATGATGCAAGATATGTAACACACTGCGCCAAAATAATTCTACTCTCCGGCATTCCTATTTTATCAACAGCAGAAAAACAGGCCTCTGCAAGAACCAATCCGTTAGGTGCCGCGTTGCCTATGTCCTCTGATGCCAGCACTACTAGTCTTCTTGCGATGAACAAAGGGTCTTCGCCCGCGGCAAGCATTCGCGCCATCCAATACAGGGCGGCATCGGGGTCACTGCCTCTGACGCTTTTAATAAACGCGGAAATAATATTGTAATGTTCTTCGCCGCCTTTATCATAAAGAAGATTCTTTTTCTGAATTACAGTCTCAATCACCTCTTGAGTGATTTGCATTTCGGATGAATCATCTTCTTTATATAGAAAGTCAAAAACTGCTTCGATAGTATTCAGCAAAACTCGTGCATCACCGCCGGAGACCATGAGCATGAAATCATAATCCTCAAAAATAATTTTGCGCGAAGAAAGTTTTTCATCTTTACTTACCGCATTTTTTATGATAGATATAAGATCATTTTTTTCGAGTGGGTTCAGTACGAAAATTCTTGTACGGGAACGAAGAGCGGGTATGACTTCGAAGGATGGGTTCTCGGTTGTAGCGCCTATAAAAATTATTCTGCCGGATTCTACTGCATTAAGCAGTGCATCCTGCTGCGCTTTGTTGAAGCGGTGAATCTCATCAATGAATAAAATCGTCTTTCTGTTTCCCTCGGCATTAGCCTCGGCAACCGTAAGAATAGCGCGAACATCTTTCACTCCGGCAGACACAGCATTCAATTGATGGAAATCCGCACCTGTGTGTTCGGCAATAAGTCGTGCAATGGTAGTTTTTCCGGTTCCGGGAGGGCCCCATAAAAGGAAGGAGGAAAGGACATCGCTCTCAAGCATCTTCCGCAGCGGCTTTCCACCGCCCATCAAATGCTGCTGCCCAAAAAATTCACCCGGAGTTTGAGGGCGCATTCTATCAGCTAAAGGCGCATATTTCTCTAATTTCATCTATCCCTTAAACATCGATATAACTAAGCATTGCCACAAAAAATGCGCGCCGGGCAAATCGCAGGCCGAAGGAAGCACATGCTGAGCGAAGCCGAAGCAAACCTATTTACTTTCCAAATCAAGTTTATACGCAGCCATAAAGCAACTATCAAAAAAGCTATTAACATCTGACTTGGTTCTGATTTCCATACGGTGAGTGATTTTATCATTCTTAGCATAGCCGCCGGTATCTTTTAGTTTATCAGTAAATTTTTCATTTCTTAATGCAAAGCCAAAATCAATTCGCGTTTTTGTTGTCGGTTTCAAATTTGCAAACAAAAGGTTACCATAAATAGACACAACACTTTTAGCAGGGCATAGTTGAATATCAAGGTGATAATCCAAAATTCTCGCGATGAGTTTATCATAGAGCGGGCGAAGGTCAATCCTGCTGCCAGTAAATAAAGAGTTGACGAGCGCCTCGGGGTTATAGTTCTCAGCACCTCCGCGGCCTTTGTAGCGTTCAACCAAAAACATTGCCTGATTGGTTGAAAGTTTTTCTTGCTTTATTAAATCAGTTTTCAACTGTCTTTCGTCACCGGAGTCAATCTTCTTGGCGGTCTTATACCACTCCTCAAGACTTCTTCCGCTTTTCTTAATCAGATTATTGATTATGGCCTCTTCCATTGCATACGCAGGGTGGAGACTATAGATAGACTGTTTCATTTAGTTCCCGACTTTTTCCATTTATTGAAAAACTCTATTAACTTTTTGTCATCATAAGTTTTTCCATTTTCAAATACATCAGTTCCCTGTGAAAGTAATAATTTTCCGTCCGGAGCAAGAACAAAATAGTGCGGGTATCCGTCCACTTTCGGATACTTTACTAAAAATTTTTCGTTCTTGTTTTCTTTACTGACATTTACTTTCATTACGATAAAATTTTCCAAGAGTGCTTGCTTTACGCTTGGATTGAGTTCGATGAACTCGTCAATTTTTCTGCACCATGGACACCACTCTCCGCCTATATCAAGCAGGATATTCTTTTTTTCGCTTTTGGCTTTTTTAATAATCTTCACTAAATCTTTTGCGGGGTCTCTCAAGGGGTCGAACTTTTCGCGTTTGATGTTCGAAGATGCAGTATCACCCGAAGCAAAAATATTTGCCGCTCCAAAACTGAGCAGTATAAGCAAAAACCAAATAGTATATTTTTTCATAAACAATTCTTCTAACTTTTTGACAAATTATAATTTTTATAACCTGAATAAATTTCTGAGACCGCCGTCTTTACAACCGTTGCTGCAGGCACCGCGAACAACATCCCCCAAACACCCAGCAAACTATTGCCTGCAAGAATCAGCAATATTATTAGTAACGGATGCATATCCACACTCTTCGAAAAAACATAGGGCTGAACAATCCCATTATCTAAAATATAAATTATTGCAAGTGAAATTAACAAAAAAGGCAGAAATGACAAGTCGCCTTGATTTTGTATCAGCAATATAAGAAACGCGGGGATTCCGCCAATCACAGGACCAAAGTACGGAACTAAATGCCCAATTCCCGCAATGATTCCCAATGCTGCAGAATTTTTTATTCCCAGCAAACTGAAGGCAACCCAACAGGCAAGACCAACAAACGCGGCATCCAGCAACCATCCGCGCACATATCGCCCTAACTGCATCGTTATTTTTTTTGATACCCAATAAGACATTTCAAAATATTTATTCGGCAGCAACCCCAACAAACCCTTGATGATGCGCGTTCTATCCTTAACAATAAAGTATGACATGAAAGGAACAATAACCATTATCACCATATAAGAAAGCACTCCAGATATGAATTCACCAAGTTTCGGGATAGCCTCGTTCAAGTTAATACTTAAAATAAATTTTTCGTATTGCTTAATCAGAAAGTCCTGAGGAATAAGTGCAAATACTTTTCTGACACCGGTCTCTATAGAACGAATGCTTTCCTTGATATCATCCTGACTAAGTTTTTTGGTCAACTCTGAAAGTTGAGATAAAAACGCCGGCACAAACTGTGACGAAAAAATATAGACGAAGACACCCAGTAAAAGAAAAACAAGTATCGCTGCAAGATTTCTGCTCTTAAACTTATGTTCAAAAAAAGAAACCGCGGGGTCAAGGATAAGCGCAACCAAAACCGAGAGAAACAACAGAACCAATACATCCATAAAAAGAAAAATAGCCAGTCCCGAAAACAGGATGGCTATTGAAATAATTATAACATTTTTAGATGTTGAACTGTTCTGCATACTGAGTCGCTAAACTGCTTCTACGCGCCTGATTCCGGGCACCTCTCTTATAAGTGCGCGCTCTACTCCCGCCCTTAAAGTCATCTGCGACATCGGGCAAGTGCTGCATGCCCCTAATAATTTTACATGAACAATACCGTCATCGGTAACATCTATCAACTCAACATCACCATCATCTGCCTGAAGATATGGCCTGATTACATCTAGTGCTTTTTTTACTTTTTCGTGCATATTTTCTAAGAATACATAATTAATAGCACTATAATAAAAAGAATATTCCCTCAAAGCAAATTATGAATTTATTAATCCTCCGCACACCAAGTATAATCAGCCTCATTTTATATTTCAGTACGATGTTTCTTTTATGGAATTAATTACTTATTTTAACTCCGGTTAGATTCTTAGACTGGAATTGTTATAGAGAAAAAGGATGATTGAAATGAAAAACACAGTATTAGTAACGGGTGCAACTGACGGCATAGGGAGAAGAACCGCCCTGGATATTCTCCGTGCGGGACACAAAGTAATTGTTCACGGCCGCAGCGAGGTGCGTATTCAGCGGGCTATTGACGGCATTATTTCTGCAAGCAAGCTTAGCGATCTTGAAGGAATTCAGGCAGACTTTACTTCTCTTTCCCAAGTAAAAAAAATGGCCGATGAAATTATTGAGAGATTCCCGACACTTAATGGCATAGTTAATAACGCTGGGGTTTACATGAACACTAAGAAACTTACCGAGGACGGGTTTGAAATGAGTTTAGCCGTTAATCACCTTGCCCCGTTCGCACTCACTCTAAAACTTCTGCCGCTCTTAAAAGCTAACGCACCTTCCCGTATAATAAATGTAAGCTCAGTAGCACACTCAAGAGGTAAATTAAACTTCAGCAATTTGAATGCGGAAAAAAGTTTTGACGGGTATGAGGCATACTCACTTTCTAAACTCGCCAATGTGCTTTTCACAAAAGAATTATCTAAACGACTTACCGGTTCGGGAATAACCGTTAATGCCCTGCACCCCGGCGTAATCACCACAAAACTACTTAAGACAGGTTTCGGCATGAGCGGAGGTTCTTTAAGTGAGGGTGCGGAGACCTCGGTCTACTTAGCCACATCCGATGAAGTTAAAGATATCTCAGGCGAATATTTCAACAAGAAACAAATCACACAGCCATCCCCTATTGCAGATGATGAAGAATCACTGACAAAGTTTTGGGAAGCAAGCGAAGAAATGACGGGGGTGAGGTTTGGTGAATTATTGTTCTGACTTCAAATTATAATTGAAAAACGGTTGTCCTAAAAATCAGATTATCGTATCTTTACTGCTTATATATTTAGAAATTATACTTTAGAGACAACAATGCGCCAAAATAAATCCTTTATACCGACACTTAAAGAAACCCCTAACGATGCGGCGGTTCCGAGTCATATTTTCATGCTTCGTGCAGGACTCATCAGAACTTTAGGCGCGGGTATATATTCATTTATGCCTTTAGGCTACCGGATAGTTAAAAAGGTCTGCGAGATAATCCGTCAGGAAATGGATGCTATCGGCGGACAGGAATTCCACCTGCCTGCACTTAACCCGATTGAAATTTGGGAAGAGACAAACCGCGTGGAAGCGTTCGGCGACAATTTATTCCACATCAAAAACCGTGATTATGTTTTGGCACCTACGCATGAGGAAATCATGACCTATCACGCGCGCAAAGCATTGAACTCTTATAAAGACCTTCCGCAGATTTGGTATCAGATACAGACTAAGTTCCGCAACGAACCCCGTCCTCGAAGCGGTGTGCTTCGCGGAAGACAATTCCTTATGAAAGATGCTTATTCATTTGATACTTCAAAAAAGAATTTAGATAAATCATATGCGCTTCACGACGGTGCATACAGAAAAATATTTTCACGATGCGGAGTTGAGTTCTTCGTCGTAGGTGCATCAAGCGGTGCAATGGGCGGCTCAGGTTCCGAAGAATTTATGGTGCAGTCAAACGCAGGTGAAGATACTGTTGCTCATTGCAAGGCATGCGGTTATGCTGCCAATGTTGAAATTGCAAACTCAATAGTTTCAAGCGCGGCGAATCATGAGGAAGTAAAAGAAGTTTACGACATCTCAACACCGAATGTAAAATCAATCGATGAACTTTGTGCATTCCTGAATATTAACGAATCCGAATGTGCGAAATCAAGAATATATATAGTAGAAGACAAACCGGTATTTATATTAATGTCGGGCAACGATGAAGTCAACGAAACCAAACTTGAAAAAGTTCTTGGCTCAGCATTCCGTCCCGCACACCCTGATGAACTAAAAGCAATCAGCGGTGCTGATGCAGGTTCTATCGGGCCTGTTGGTTATAAAGGAAAAATTTTAGCTGACCTCAGACTTAAAGGCGGCAACCTTCTTTACAGCGGTGCCAATAAAAACGATTACCATGTCGGCGGAATTGATTTATCCCGCGATGTACCGACTGCAGAGTATGTCGACTTACGCACTGCAAGAAGCGGTGAAGGGTGTCCGCGATGCAAAAAAGAATTAGGCGTATTCACATCCATTGAATTAGGACACATCTTTAAACTTGGAACAAAATATTCAGAAGCAATGGGTGCGTTGTTTTCAGATGAAGGCGGCAAAGAACATCCGCTGGTAATGGGAAGTTACGGCATCGGCGTTGAGCGCGTTATTGCATGCTACATAGAGCAGCATCACGACGAAAACGGAATCATCTGGAACCGTGCACTTGCCCCGTTTGATATTCATCTCATCGGGTTGAACTTAAAGAAAGAAGCAA
>CAIWTC010000124.1 GCA_903915485.1 uncultured Ignavibacteriales bacterium
TGAACTCGATGAAATCGTATTTTGTTCAGGTATCAACAAATTCCCTCTAGGATATTTCGTCGCCTACGGGACTTCGAAATTATTGTGAAAATTTTTCCACAGATATTCCGCCTCCCGCAATAAGCGGGACAGGCTCGCTGGGACTTATAAATAATAACTAAATCATCAAATTCAGCAAAATTTAAATCAACCTAAATCTTTTGACATGTCTCGGAGAGACAAAATAGCTCTAAAAATAATGATTAGCAGCTCATTTAAGTCCCGTACGGGATGCGATAGGCAGGGACTGTTTCCCGGCAAAACCAAATATTTGCTCGTATAAAACGCATTATCCTTATCATGGGACCCTTGTATCCTGCTAAAAATCCAAAATAATTGGAAACTCTACTATTTCCCCTTGAGAATTCCCCCAAGATGTTTATTTTTGTAGATAAAATATTTTAAGGAAAATTATGTCAACTTTGCCTCCTCCATTTGTTAAGGAATTTTCAGTGGAGTCATTAGAAAAAAAAGTTTATGAATTAGTTGAAAAATTCGCTGAATTCATCCCGATTCAAAACGACCGTTACCGCTTGGCTTATAATCTTTATAAGTTTAAGATTAACGAGGGCGACGAACCGGCAATCAGTGTAAAAAACACAAAAATCAAAATTGTCAAGATTTCTGATGCGGAATTAGCAGAAAAAATTAATGCTGCGCTTGCCGTAATCGGGCAGTAAATTTAAGATTATCTAAATCTCTTCAGAAAAACATAATTAACTAACCTAAATTTTTCCTATATTTACGGTTTAAATTAAAATTTCATGCGGATATGGCGGAATTGGCAGACGCGCTAGACTTAGGATCTAGTGAAGCAATTCGTGGGGGTTCGAGTCCCCCTTTCCGCACTAATATTATAATAGAGGTGATTTTTTGGAATCAACATTAACACAAATAAATGAATCAGAAAGTGAAATATCTTTCGTTTTAACCCCGGAAGACTATGCTGACGGATTCAATAAAGAATTAAAAAAAGAAATGTCTAAGGTCGCCGTCCCGGGCTTTAGAAAAGGAAAAGTTCCTGTCTCTGTAATTGAAAAATATTACGGTGACTCCCTTCAATA
Source organism: uncultured Ignavibacteriales bacterium (assembly GCA_903915485.1). Taxonomy (GTDB): domain Bacteria; phylum Bacteroidota; class Ignavibacteria; order Ignavibacteriales; family Ignavibacteriaceae; genus CAIYTF01. The sequence continues at coordinate 1,104 of CAIWTC010000124.1, forward strand.
TCAGGCAATGGAAAAATTCGCATCAGATTTTTTCTTTGACTATGCTGAACAGAACCTTAAAGTTTTGGGCAGACCTTCCATTACTGACTTTGACTTCAAACCTTCAGAAAACTTAACCTATAAAGTTAGGTTTGAAACTACACCACAGCTTTCGAACCTGAATTATAAAGGGTTTGAAATTGAAGTTACCGACATTCAGGTAACTGATGAAATGGTAGATAGAGAATATGAAGGAGTGCTCGCATCAAAAGTAATCCTTGAACCTGCAGAAGTTATTGACGGTTTGGACTATTCAGTTAAGATTGAATTAGTCGCTGAAGATGACGGTCATGGCAACAGAATACCGCCGCAGACAATGGATGTAAATTTGAAGCAGTCAAAAGAAGAAATCAAAGACGCGTTAATGAACAAGAAAACCGGAGATGATTTCAATTTTGAGTTTACAGATACTCACTCTCATCATCACGAAGGTGAAGAAGAAAAAGAGCATACCGTTACTTATAAATACAGCGGCAAAGTTCTGAGTGTAAGTAAAACAGTTTATCCTGAGGCTACTGAAGAATTGATGTTGGAAATGTCTAACGGAGAAGCTAAAACAGCAGAAGAATTCAAAGCTATTATCAAACGCGATTATTCTGCAATGTTTGAGTCTCAGATGGAAAGACAGATTGGTCAAAAAATTACTGCTAAACTTGTCGAGTTAAATGATTTTGTGGTCGGCAAGAGTCAGAAAGAATACTATCTTAATAAGATGGTAGAAGAGCAGATTAAATCCCAAAAAGAAAAAGGCAAAAAAGTTTCTAAAGAAGCTTTAGAAAAACGACTAGAACCTGCCGCAATCGCTCAAATAAAGGCTTATCACATTGAGAAGGCAATCATTGCTGCAGAAAACATTACTGCTTCTGAAGAAAAACTCATCGAGATGGCAAAGGCCGAAGCAGTGAAGTTGAATTATGACTATGAAGAAATATTAAAAATTTACAAGTCAAATGATGACCTGCTTGACGGATTCATTCATTCGGCGCTTTATGACTATCTTCAGACGGTCAATAAAATAACAAGAGTAGATAAAAAAACTAATGCTTAACGGCATTAAACAAAAATAGGTTTAATATGAAAAAGAGTGAAATATATAATCAGTTAGTTCCCTATGTAATTGAACAAACAGGACGCGGCGAAAGAGGGATGGATATTTATTCCCGCCTTTTAAGAGAAAGAATTATTTTCTTAGGAACGGCTATTGATGACCATGTTGCAAGTTTAACAATCGCACAGTTGCTTTTCCTGGAGTCAGAAGATTCACAGAAGGATATCAATCTTTACATCAACTCACCGGGCGGAAGCGTTTCTGCAGGCTTGGCAATTTATGATACTATGCATTACATTAAATCAGATGTTGCAACTATCTGTGTTGGTTTAGCAGCAAGCATGGGCGCAATTCTTCTTGCCGGCGGTGCAGATGGAAAACGCACTGCGTTACCTCATTCAAAGATTATGATACATCAGCCATGGGTCGGTGGTTTGCAGGGACAGACAACTGATATTGAAATTCATGCGAAGGAAATGATTAAAACAAGAGACAGTCTTTATGGAATATTAGAAAAGCATACAGGGAAACCCATTGCGGATATAACAAAGGATTGCGATAGAGACCATTTTATGTCATCTCAGGAAGCGCTGGAATATAAAATTATCGATAACATCCTTGAAAAGCGAAAATAGTTTTTCAATAGTATAATAAAATTAAAAAAAGCGCTTCAAATTTTGGAGCGCTTTTTTTGTCAGTATGCTGAGATAAATGAATACAGAAGTTTGAGAGTGTAAATCAGTGGGACGGTTTATGGCAACTCTGTATAAATTAGCATTTTCAAAAGGGAATTAAACCGTTAAAACGGTTGCTCTTATAGGGTTTTGAATTCATAGGCACCCAAATGAATTTGGGTGTTAATGAGAGGGAGGAATTATTCTCTATGGTTAGACAATATCTTAATGAGAATGGCATGGATTACTTGGCAAAATCAAACAATCAGGAATTCATTTTTCCGGTGTTATTTGGGGGTTATTTCAAATAAAATCTCTATTTTAGAAGTTAATATTTAATAATAAATCGTATATATAGTATGTCGTTTGTAGTAAGCGCAAGAAAATATCGTCCGCAAAAATTTGAAGATGTAGTTGGTCAGGAACATGTAACCCGCACACTTAAGAATGCAATTGAGTTGGGCAGAGTTGCTCATGCATATTTATTCACAGGTCCCCGCGGTGTTGGTAAAACAACCACTGCAAGAATTTTGGCTAAGTCAATAAGTTGTGAGCATCCGGTAGCGTTTGAACCTTGCAACGAATGCGAGATGTGCGTATCAATTTCAAACGGTCAACTTATAGATGTTATCGAAATAGATGCTGCATCCAACCGCGGTATCGATGATGTCCGCGCGCTTATTGAGTCCGTGCGCTATATGCCTGCTAAGGGAAAATATAAAATCTATATTATAGATGAGGTTCACATGTTAACCAGGGAATCATTCAATGCCTTGCTGAAGACATTGGAAGAACCGCCTGAATATACTGTGTTCATCTTCGCTACAACTGATGTGCATAAGATGCCTTTAACAATCCTTTCCCGCTGCCAGAGATATGATTTCAGAAGAATTCAATTAGATACAATCCGTTTACAGTTGCGAATGATAGCCGATACTGAATCGATAGCTATTGAAGATAAAACCCTGATGCTCATTGCACGAAAAGCGGACGGTGCGCTCAGAGATGCTGAAAGCTATTTCGATCAGGTAGTGGCATTTTCAGGAAAGAAAGTAATATATGAAACTGTAACTCAACTCTTAAATATAGTTGATGATGAATTACTATTCAGAGTTACAAATGCTGTGCTTACAAAAGAATATAAAGAGGCTTTCATCATCTCCGATATCTTATATTCGAACGGATGGAACTACAATGATTTTCTTGAGCGCTTGATTGAACATTTACGGAATATCATGGTATACGGCACCTCGGGCTCTTTTGACTTTGTTGAAACCGCTGAAGAATTCAAGCCGATGATAGCTCAGCTGTCAAAAGAATTTAGCCAGAGTGATTTACTCAGGATGGTGACTTTTGTATCAAAGACATTAAATGAATTGAAATTTTCTCCGAATCAAAAACTTAAAGTGGAGATAGCACTTTCGCAGTTAATTGGTTTTGAAAAAACAATCACAATTTCTCAAATGATGAGCAATGCTCCTGTTGCTGCATATACTCAGCCTGCTCAACCTAGGCAAGCGGTTGCGCTGCCTTCAGCAGCGAAAGAAAAACCAGTTACTAATATTGTGGTAGAAAAACCGGAAGTAATTTCTCAACCGGTTCGCGAAGAAGAAGTAATAAGTACCGTTAAAAGTTCAGATGCTCCTACAAAAGCAAAGAGCAAGGAATCCGCTTCAGGTGCAAAAAAA
>CAIWTC010000125.1 GCA_903915485.1 uncultured Ignavibacteriales bacterium
CATTAAATGTTGATGCAAGCTATACAATTGAGCATTCATATTTATGGGCAACTTCACTCCTCGCAAACTACGGAAGCTATATGCCTAAACCTGCAGCAGGTACAGGCGTAAACGCAGCTAATTTAAGTTTAAGCGCTAAATCAACATATGTTGTATTAAGCAAACTTTCAGCTTATGGTCAATTAACCTATGGCAAACTTGAATGGAATAAATCAACTAACGCTCCTTCAGGCGTAAAAGATGCAACTATTGCATTACACCTTGGATTCAGCTATTTGGTATTCTAATTGAACGGCGGCAGATAAGCATTTGAAATATTGCCTAACTGCTTCCTAAAAGTTTAATTACTTTTTAATGATTAACCCCTTTGGTATTGTACCGAAGGGGTTAACTTTTTTAGGGGGTACAATTTTTTTGATTTTTACTTGTGCATCAAAATACCGGCTTTATTGAACGCTAATTTCTTGACATTAACTTAATTACTTTGTAAGTTAACAGGCAGAAAGAACTTCTTAGGAGGTGAATTCATTTTATCAAGAGTTAAACAAGAAATGCACTATGGAATACCTGGAACTACATCCCGAAACACCGCAGCAGCGGTATATAAATAAAGCAGTCGAAGTGTTGAAGGCGGGCGGAGTTATAATCTACCCGACTGATACAGTATATGGAATAGGCTGCGACATATATTCCAGAGCGGCATTGGAGAGGGTATTCAGAATAAAGAATGACGGTGTTACTAAGCTATTCAGTTTCGTTTGTGCAAATCTTAAAGACATTTCTAAATATGCGAAGGTTACTGATTCGGCATACCGTTCAATGAAGCATTTGCTTCCCGGGCCCTATACATTTGTCCTTCCTGCAGCAAAAGAAGTTCCAAAAACTTTATGGACGAAACGAAAAACTGTTGGCATCCGTGTTCCCAAAAATAAAATTGCTATCATGCTGGCTGAAGAACTTGGTAATCCAATCGTAAGCACTAGTGTTACAACGCGGGTGGGGGAAATTCTGACTGACCCTGAAGAAATCAGGAGTATATTTGATTTGTCAGTTGACTTGATGCTTGCTGATGGAGTGCTGTCTAACAAAGTTTCAAGCATAGTTGATTTAAGCGGAGATGTTCCGGAAATAATTCGAGAAGGCCTTGGGGACTTGAGTTTATTCAAAGAGTAAATAATAATGGTGACCCGCCTATTTGGTAGACGGGTCGGGCAGGGTGGTGAATTATAAGAGGTGAATGAATAGAGTTATAGGAATGGATGTTTGTCTGATTATTTGGAATTGATTGCCCCGTTAATCTTGATTCCGTATTTGAATTTTCTTTGCATATTGAGGTATTAAGCTTATTTTAAAGAGTTTTTTTGGCACTTTTTTAAAAGCGCAATAGTTAGAATTTGATTTTATAAATAATAATATATGGAGTACTTATGGAGAGATCTTTTAGTGTAAAGGCGGTTGTTGTCGCTATAGTTGTAGGTTTTTTAATGATACTGGGATTATTGCAATATACGGGTAAACAGTTTGGTTCGCCGCTGCTTCCGTTTATGGCTGTTCTTGCAGGGTTTATAATCACGGGACTACTTGTAGGATTGTTGTCAAAAGGCGAAACGGTAGTAGAGCCGGGAGTTGCATCTATAGGTGTTGGTCTGCTTTTCTACTTCCTGGTTCCTACATTAAAGCTGCATTGTTTTGTTCAGTTGGATGAGGCGATGGTAACGACAAACTTGATGCTGCTCATTCTTAACGGAGTGATGCTTACCTTTGTCGGTGCTTGGGTTGGAGAAAAACTTCAAGGTACTTATGAAGGCGATAAGAAATCTGAATCAACAATTGAGTGGGGCTATATTATGGCCGGTAGTGTTTTAGGAGTTACCATGAGTATGCTCTTGGCCAATTTAATCATTATACTTGCAGGTGCAGGTTCAATGGAATATCTGATAATTGCGCTTCTGCTTGGATTGGGAGTAACCGGATTTATAATCGGATTACGCTCACCGGGAGTTACAATCAACGAAGCAATTATCGGTGGTATGATAACAGTTATTATTAATTTGGACATATTTAAGATAACGCTTGATGAACAAACAACTATCTTGGGTACCGGATGGATAATAATAACATTAGTGCTTGGAACAGTATTTTCATTCATCGGAGGATTCATCGGTGAAAGAGTTCAGGGTCACAAATAATATTTAATAGATAAGATTTTTTTTGAGAGATGGCAGTTGATTTTACTGTCATCTCTTTTTTTGTTTTAAATAAATCAGATTGACTGTCTGCGGTAAAGGTGAGTGACGGTGCTTGTGTGTTATGATTTGTGTTGGGTTAACTTAAGCGCGTCTAAGTGAATGTGTGCTGAGGTATTTCAAATATGGGTGGCGAGGCTTTCTCAAAAGGGTATAAAACCGTTGAAACGGTTTAAGTATCTTTGGTTATGTTACTAAGAAGGATGGTCTATAAAGTACCCGCTAAATATAGGGCTATTCACTATAATCTTAAGTGTGATTAATATTAAAACAAAAAAGCTGAATGACTTGTGAATCATTCAGCTTTTTAAAGTTCGCCCGACATGGGTGATAACTATAGGGTGAAAATCCCGAACACGCCCTGATAGTGGGAAGTGTTAGTTTAAGACAAGGGTGTCCATCGTGAGGTGGAATCTAAAGGAAGTCGG
>CAIWTC010000126.1 GCA_903915485.1 uncultured Ignavibacteriales bacterium
ATGAAACAATTGTTGCCCAATCAACACCATTATTGGTTGTGTATTCAATTTTAACATTTGAAACATTGGTCGAAGCCCAAGTAATGTTGTAAGTGCCGCCTGCCGTTAAACTTTCTGCACCGTTAGGTTTAGTGACTACAATAGCCTGTGCTGCTGTTATTGAAAAGTTTGCATTGCTCGTATCACTGACTGTGTTATCAGTAGCATCTGAAATTTTAATTCTGCATAAACCGGAAACAGAACTTGGGACTGTCCATGAATAAGTCTTTGCTGTTGCTGCAACGCTTGAAGCTACTGTAGTAAATATATTCCCGCCGTCAGTTGAAAGTTCAATCTTCACATAATTGAATCCTGATGCTATCCAGGTAATAGGGTGGACCGTTGCTGCCTCGTATGATTCTCCGCCGTTAGGGGAAGTTAAAGAAATAGTTTTTGGTGGAACAATATAAACCGTAAAATCATTTTCAGAAGCATCAGACGGAGTGCCTGTTGAAGCATCACTAACTTTAACTCGGCATGTTGTTGAACTTAGCGATTTATCAACCGCCCAAGTATAAGAACCATCATTTGGTGTTGCGTTGATAATAGTTGACCAAGAACTTCCGCCATTAGTTGAAAGTTCAATTTTAACTTCTGTGCTTGTCTTTATTTCGCTCGGTGCTTTTACACTTTTCTTCCCATATGAATTTGACTTCACTGCACCGTTTGCTGATGCAGAGTTCCATGTGATTGAATAGTTCGTCCCAGCCGCAATACTTTCGCCTCCGTTAGGAGCGGACAAAGTTATTATAGGGCGTGTCTGAATAGAGAATACATATTCTGTAATAACACTTGGTGATTTATCTGACGCATCACTGATTTTCAATTTGCATAAATCAGACGGGGTATTTGGGATGGAGGCAATCGTATATGAACTATCGTTAGGTGTGCTTTCTGTAAAGGTTGTCCAGCCCGTACCATTATTCGTTGAAAGTTCGATTTTGACATAAGGTATATCGGTAGCCGCCCAGCGTATTTCATAACTTGAACCAACATAAAGAATTTCCTGTGCGGTTGGTTTCAAAATGGATACTGATTGAGTAGAAAAAATGCTGAAATCCGAAGCGCTGACTTTATAAATCGTGTCGGCTGCAGCATCACTTATTCTGAATTTACATAAACTTGAAACAGTTTCAGGAATAGGTGTCCATGTGTAACCCTGACTATCTGCAGGCGTTGTTGCTATTATCGAAGTCCAAGATGTGCCTGAGTTTGTTGAGTACTGTAGCTTAACATTTGCAATATTTGAAGAGGTCCATCGTACTCTATGGGATTTTCCTGCGATTAGCGTTTCTCCTCCGTTAGGGGAGGTTAGTGTTAATGTTTTAATGATATTGGGAACTATACTGAATATGTTGTCGCTGATATCAGCAGTTTTTGAGTTTGTTGCATCCAATACTCTGATGAGACAGGTATTTGAGATTAATGAATCGACAGGTGTCCAAGAATATAAACCGGAATTAGAAATGTCTTTATCAATCACTGACCAGGTCTTGCCGAGATTGAAACTTATCTCTATATTAATTTTATTAGTAGTATTGCTAGTCCATTTGATAATTGTGGCAACATTGGCTTTGAGCGCCTCACCTCCATTAGGAGATGAAACTGTCATAGTTGTTCCGTCACCGGGAGTGACAGGATTATTGTCGATTATTGTCGCGTCCTTATTGCATGATAATGAGAAAAGAACTGAAAATAGAACGAGATAAATTCTGGATTTTATCATTAAAATTACCTATTTGAAATTTGTAACCAATATTAATGGAAAATAGAAAAAATTACTCTAATTTCTTAGTGAAATAGTTAAGTTAATCTGTAAATGTGAGATAAATCAAAGAAATGAGCCGCCAAATATATGGAACGCTAATTTCCATAATTTCAGGGCTATCCTTGTCCACTCTATATATAAATGCGACTGCTAAAACGAATTAGAAAGTCTGTAAGTTCAGCGCCGGTAGCTATAGCTGATGCTATTATATTCTCCGGTTTCTTACTGCCAAAAATTTTTGATTTTTTCGGTGATACCTTCTGCATCAATTTTTATTATTTTATGCAATTCTTCCTGCGTGCCGTGGTCTATAAATTCATCAGCTATACCAATGCGAAGCAAATCATTCTTGTATTTGTTGTCCGCCATAAATTCAGCTACAGCGCCCGAAAATCCGCCAATAAGCGTATTCTCTTCAAGTGTTACTATTTTATTAAACTTTTTACAAACTTCATGCAATAATTTTTCATCAAGCGGTTTTATGAAACGCATGTTTATAATCTCAGCGTTTTGTCCATCCTTCTGCAAAGTCTCGGCAACTTGAATCGCATATTGAGTCATCAGTCCGACAGATAGTATTGCTATATCATTACCTTGACGAAGAACTTCACCTTCACCAATGTTGATATCAGTAAAGCCACTCTGCATTTCAACACCTACTGCATAACCTCTCGGATATCTAATTGCAATAGGGCCTTTTTTGTAATTGATTGCTGTTGAGAGCATGTTGCGTAATTCTGATTCATCTTTAGGGGACATTATTACCATATTTGGAATCATCCTCAGGTAAGTCAAGTCAAGTGTCCCGTGGTGAGTAGGTCCGTCGGCACCGACTAATCCTGCTCTATCAAGTATAAAAACAACATGTAATTTTTGCAGGGCGACATCATGAACAATCTGGTCAAAAGCGCGTTGCAAGAATGTTGAATAAACTGCAACTACAGGAATAATGCCCTGAGTTGCCATTCCTGCAGCAAATGTAACAGCGTGTTCTTCTGCAATTCCAACATCAATGTAGTTGTTTGGGAATGCGTCTTGCAGATAACTTAAACCTGTTCCGTCAGCCATTGCCCCAGTGATTCCGACAATGTTCTTCTGCTCTTTAACAAGTTCAACTAATGCTTTCCCGAAAACTGATGTATATGAAACATTATTATTGGAAGTCTTATGAGCTTTACCTGTTTCCTTGTCAAAAGGTGTGGCAGCGTGCAATCTTTGCACATGATTTTCTGCAGGTTTATAACCCTTGCCTTTTGAAGAAATTGCATGAATTAAAATTGGACCTTTAAGCTCTTTAACTTGTTCAAAAAGTTTAACTAAGTTCGAAATATTATGTGCGTTGATAGGGCCGAAGTATCTGAATCCGAGTGCTTCAAACAACATTCCCGGCGTAACAATGATTGACTTCAACCCACGGTCGAGTCTTCCTGCAATTTTTCTTAATCTGTCACCAAAAGTATCAAGCTTTCCTGTTAAGTCCCAGACATAACCTTTGAAGCGATTATATTCAGGATGCGATATCATTTCAGTAAAGTAGTTTGAAATCTGCCAGACATTAGGTGAGATGGACATGTTGTTGTCATTTAAAACGACGACGATATCGCTTTGCAAAACACCTGAATTATTTAGTGCTTCATACGCCATTCCGCCTGTCATAGCACCGTCGCCAATTATTGCAACGACCTTTTTTTCGACGCCCATTTTTTTCGCGCCGGTTGCTACACCTAAGGCTGCGGAGATGGATGTCGACGCGTGACCCGCACCAAAAACATCATACTCGCTTTCTGATCTTTTCAGAAACCCTGAGATGCCGTTCAGTTGACGGATAGTAGGAAGGAGGTCTTTGCGTCCTGTTAAAATTTTATGCGGATAAGCCTGATGACCGGTATCCCATACCAATGCATCGTGTGGAGTGTTGAACACTTTGTGCAATGCAACTGTAAGTTCAACTGTCCCTAGTCCGCCACCGAAGTGACCCCCGACTTGTGATATGACATCAATCATATATTCACGGATATCACCGCAAAGAGTTTTTAAGTCGTTCACATCTAATTCACGGATGTCCGCTGGATATTTAACTTTATTTAATATTTTATATTTTTCCTGATTAGGCATTCTCTGTCTCCGGATATAGAATAAACACCGTGATGGCGTGATTATTAGTTTTCATTTAACTTGTCTTTAATAGAATTGATTTTAAGTTCTGCGCTTTTTAAGGCTTCTAAACATTTTTCTGATAATACAATCCCTTCTTCGTAAAGTGTGATTGCTATTTCTAAATCCAGGTCATCAGATTCAAGTTCTTCAGAAATATCTTCAATTCGTTTCATCATTTCTTTAAAATTTATTGGCTCTTTAATTTTGCTTTTCATTCAATATTTCCTTTTATCTTCCCATCATAAAATCGTAATTCTATGTTGTCCTTTAAGTTTAGACCGGAAGCGCGTTTTATATACTTGCCTTCTTTCTCAACTAAAACGAATCCTTTTTTCAAAATCAAATCAGGACTTGCCAGCGAAATTTTGGCTTTAAGAAACTCTAAACGGTTTCTTTTTTTTAGAATATATTTTTTTAAGTTCTCATTGAAGCGGTAATTCCCAAAGTCAAATCGTTGCATTTTTGAATTTAGATTTTTCTGTAGAGACCCGCTAAGTTGTTTTAACTCATCTTTTATAAATTTATTATATCGTTTTACAGAAGATGAAATCAATGAAAGATAATTTAATTTAAAGTTCTTTAAAAAAGAAACTAATTCACGGCCGTCGGGAGTGATTAACTCCATTGCCGCAGTCGGTGTAGGCGCCCGCATATCGGCAACAAAATCGGCTATAGTGAAATCGGTTTCGTGACCGACACCGCTTACAATAGGAATTTCAGAATCGAAAATTGCACGGGCTACAATTTCATCATTAAACGCCCATAAATCTTCAATCGAACCGCCTCCTCTTCCGACGATTATTACATCGCAAATAGGTTCATCATTAATTAGCGTATTCAATTCCTTGATTGCGTTTGCTATGGCTTTCGGCGCTTCGGAACCTTGGACCAAACATGAGGCAATAATAATTTCAGTCAGTGGAAACCTGCGCTTTGCTGCCGCAATCATATCTTGCAGTGCTGCCGCTTGTGATGAAGTTACAATCCCAATACGCATCGGCATTTTAGGTATTGCCTTTTTGTGGTCAGGTTCAAATAATCCCTCTGCGGCCAACTTCTTTTTTAACTTTTCAAATGCAACAAACAATTCTCCCTCACCGGCAATTGAGAGCGACGACACATCAATTTGATATCCGCCTCTGGGAGGGTAAACAGAAATTTTCCCTTCAACCACTATCTTCATACCGTCTTTAGGTATGAACTTAACGAAAGAGTTCTTGAACTTCCACATCGTACAGGAAATAACTGCATCTCCCTCCTTCAAAGAAAAATACCAATGCCCTGAAGGGTACGCTTTGAAGTTAGAGATTTCACCGATAACGGTTAGGTCATCAAATTCTTTTTCGAGTACTGATTTGATGAAACCTGTAATCTGAGAAACAGTAAGTATTTTATTAGTTATCATTTACTAATTCAACTCTGGTAATATTCTGATTTATAAAAATGTTTATAAATGTGTTCAACCATCTCATCAAATGTGTGCAGAGAAAAACCATGAGCATAAGCCCAATGAAATTTCAGAAAAAGCTTGAGTCGGTTTTGCAAAACTTTTGTTATATCGGTACTTTAAGGTTAGAGTGAATACATCCCGTATGGGAAGAATTCCCCACGATACTTCCGGAGCGATTCCTTTGAATTGCTTAAAGTCATAAACGCCGTTTAAGCCCACTGTAAAGAATTCACCAAAATTAGTTTCGAACAAAAATTTATAACCTAACCTTAGAAAATTTTTATCTTCAAACTTGAGCACATGCGAGTATTCAGCGGATAGATATGATTTAGGGAAGTTATACCCGCCTTGATAATGGCTCAAAAGTGGAAATTCTTTTGATAATCCCCAATAATTTTTGAGTTTACCATCTCTGCCGGATAGATTCATAGAGATATTAGGAATTAAATAAACAATGCCGCCGTAAAAACAGGAAAAATAAGTTGCATTTTTGCTTTCGACAGTCACCTCGCAGGGAACATATATTTCATATGAATCACTCTCATTTGTTTTGTTAAGTGAATCAGTTAATATGGCCTTGAATGTAACATTGGAAGAATCAAATTTCAATTTTGAAATATCAAACTTCTTCGAGTGTGTATCTGTAAGCGAGTCGGAAAGTGGAAGTAAGTACTTACTGTCTATTAAAATCTTTGATTTGCTGGGAATACTGGTGTTGAAAGTTAACGCGAATATTCCGGGGTTTTCCTGTGAGATAAACGACTCTATTATAAACACTTCCACTGAGTCAGTCTGGGCAAAGAGATTCTTCGGGCAGATAACTGCAAGTAGTACTAAAGCTAATATTCTTAATTGTTTCATAATTGCCTGATGCTTGGTAAATAACTTCAAATTCAAACTATAAAGTTAGAGATTTTTCCGTAAAATAATAAGAATTTCTTTTACTATTAGTCCAAAGATTCATAGGGAAATCACCCGTAATTCGGCGTGCTGACTCTATAAGGAATTCAGCATGTTGTTTGATTCCCGAGGGAGTCTCTGCCCCGATTGAGGCATATAAAAAAGAATATTCAATTATTTTGCCGAATATAACATGGAGCGAAAAAATAGTTTGGAATTAATTCGGAATCTTTTGTATTTTTAAGATGAAAATCTTTTTAATAAAATGACAAAGTATTTTAAAAAATCACCTTTAATCA
>CAIWTC010000127.1 GCA_903915485.1 uncultured Ignavibacteriales bacterium
GGGCGGCTAAGATAATGAAGCTAAGAGGCAAATACGAAAAACACAATAACCCCGTTATTTCTGCCGGGACCTGGAAACTGCTACTAAAGCAAATAAATGAACGATAAACATTTAACCATATAAATATATGAATCCTAAAATCGAAAGTATAGTTTCTGAAAAAAGTATAGCTGTTGTTGGTGTGAGCAGGACGGGTAAGAAGTTCGGCAATTATCTTGTCAAAGAACTTGCTGTCCGTGGTTATGAAATTTTGGTTGTTCATCCAACGGCAAAGGAAATTGACGGAAGAATATGTTATCCTAATCTGGAAGCGGTTAAAGATAAGGTTCGGAGTTTGGTTGTAGTTGTTCCCGCCGCGCAGTCTTTACTGGTGCTGGAGGAGGCGGCAAGGGCGGGAATAAATAAGATTTGGCTGCAGCAGGGAAGCAGTAATCCGGATGTTATTGCTTATGCCGATAAAATGAACTTTGAGTATATCGCGGGGAAGTGTATTCTTATGTATGCAGGCAGTGTAACCGGAATTCATGCTTTTCACCGTGGGGTGAGCAAGATTTTCGGGAAGTATTAGGCAAAATATTTTTGCAAGAATGGGCTCGTTTTTATTGTTATCTACCCTCACAATTGACTATTCCAAAGTTAAATGAACTATTCTGCTAAATAAAACATAATATTCCTCAATAATTCCCTAAAGACAGCTATGTTAAATTTAAATAATTACAGTATTTTAAGGTGTTACTCGTATAAAATTACGAGAACAACTTAAATTAGAGTTGAGATGGTATTGTGACTAAAAAAAATGATGATGTTGACCTAAGAAAACGAATTCAAGAGCTTGAGAAGGAAAATCTTGAATTAGCTGCCAGGAACAATGTACTTGAAGAAAGATTTATGAAAATCTTCAGGGAAAACCTTGCCGTAATGCTCATGATTGATGCCGCGGATGGCAGAATTATTGACGCAAATTTAGCCGCTGTTAAATTCTATGGATGGGAATATGATGTCCTTACCCAAAAGAAAGTTTATGAGTTAAACACACTCCCACCTGAAGAAGTAAACAAGGAATTAGGCAATGCCAGGCTGCATAATCAAAACTATTTTAGATTCAAACATAGAATAGCTGACGGTTCCGTTAAGGACATTGAAGTATATTCTACCAAAGTATTTTCACAGGGGAAGGATATCCTCCATTCAATTATCCATGATGTTACTCAGCGGAGCAGAACTGAAATGGAACTTATGCTCAGCGAAGAGAAGTACAGAAAAATATTTGAAAATACTCAGGATGTTTTTTACCAGGCAGATTTAACGGGAATCATTATAGATATAAGTCCATCTGCTAAAAAGTATTCGGGATACACCCGTCAGGAACTGATAGGGAAGAACATCGGTCAATTATATGTGAACGATGAGGAGAGACGAATGTTCCTTCAGGAACTACTTCAAAAAGGCGAGGTAAATGATTTTGAACTGACCTTCCGGAGCAGTGATGGCAAATCTATTGTTTCTTCTGTTTATTCACATATTATTTTCGATGAAAAACATAACCCCCTTTATATCGAAGGGTCTGTAAGAGATATAACACTCCGTAAAAAACTAGTCAGTGAGCTGGAAGAATTAAACTCTGCTAAAGATAAATTCTTCTCGATAATAGCCCATGACTTAAGAAGTCCTTTTCATGGATTGATGGGGCTTTCAAATTTATTGAGCGAAAAAATTGATACACTTAGCAAGGAACAAATTAAAGAGTTCGCCGATGTAATGACGGATTCATTAGACAGGCAGTATTCGTTCCTTTCCGATTTGCTTGACTGGGCACGGCTTCAGAATAACAGATTTCATCATGCCCCTGAAAAACTTTATTTGAGAAAAGAAACCGAACAGGTTATCCAGGCTCTTGAACATTCGGCTGTTCACAAAAATATTTCTCTAAACATTATTGTAGATGAAAAACTTACGGTATTTGCAGATGCTCAAATGCTTGCCTTGGTTTTAAGGAATCTTCTAACTAATGCAATAAAGTTTACTAAAAGAGATGGAGAAGTTTCAGTATCTGCTGTTAAGGAAGGCGATAAAATTCGAATTGAGGTTGCCGATAGCGGGATTGGTATGACAAAAGAAGATATCGATAGATTATTTAGAATCGATTCGCATATTTCAACAGAAGGTACCGAGGGGGAAGCGGGAACAGGTTTGGGATTACTTCTGTGCAAAGAAATGATTGAAAAACAGGGCGGAACAATTAGCGTACAAAGTAAAGTAGGGAAAGGCAGTAAGTTCATTTTTATGCTGCCGGCCTACGAAGAGTGAAGTTTTTTCTTTACTGATTAATAACTATATCCATATTTTGATGAAATTCGGCATCTTTTTAGAGGCTGAATTGGGGTATTGAATTTTGCGTATGCTCAAAAAAGTGAAATATTTTTCGTAACTTTATGGTTTGAATTAAAAATGAAAAGAACAAAGGATTAACTTTTATGTCAGATAGTAAGAGAAGAGTAGTTATCACCGGTCTTGGAGCGTTGACTCCGATAGGATTAACTGTTGAAGAATTTTGGAAAAATGCTTTAGCGGGAACAAGTGGTGCTGCTCTCATTAAATCATTTGATGCCTCAAGAATTGATACTAAATTTGCTTGTGAATTAAAAGGCTACGATGCCGGAAATTATATTGATAAAAAAGCAGCGCGCAGGTTAGACCCGTTCGCTCAATACGCAATGGCAGTTACCAAAATGGCTTTAGCAGATGCAGGGATAGTTCCTTCTGAACTTCCGGCATCAGAGAAAGAAAATATCGGAGTTGTTTTTGGCAGCGGTATCGGCGGAATTCATACATTCTATGAGCAGGCTGTTACAAACCGTGAAAACGGTCCAAAACGCGTTTCTCCTTTTTTCATTCCAATGCTTATCCCTGATATTGCACCCGGACATATTTCAATTGAATACGGGTTCAAGGGACCTAATCATTGTATAGTCTCAGCTTGTGCTACTGCAAATAATAATATTATAGATTCGTACATGCTGATTAAAGAAGGCATGGCAAACATTATTGTTTC
Source organism: uncultured Ignavibacteriales bacterium (assembly GCA_903915485.1). Classification (GTDB taxonomy): domain Bacteria; phylum Bacteroidota; class Ignavibacteria; order Ignavibacteriales; family Ignavibacteriaceae; genus CAIYTF01. Next base: position 3,053 of record CAIWTC010000127.1, read on the forward strand.
CGGCGGAAGCGAAGCTAGCATCTGCGAACTTGGTATGGCAGGATTCAACTCAGCCCGCGCACTTTCAACCAGAAACGATTCTCCTGAAACAGCAAGCCGTCCATTTGATTCTACCCGTGACGGATTTGTTATGGGCGAAGGCGGCGGATGCCTAATCCTTGAAGATATGGAACATGCTATCAAAAGAAACGCAAAGATTTATGCTGAAATTATCGGCGTTGGTCTTTCTGCTGATGCTCACCACATCACCGCTCCTGACCCTGAAGGAAGAGGTGCACAATTAGCTATGCTTAGAGCAGTTAAGAGTGCCAACATTTCGACGACTGAAGTTGATTACATCAATATGCATGGAACATCTACAGGACTCGGCGACATTGCAGAAACAAAAGCTATCAAAGCAGTTTTCGGCGACCAGGCATTCAAGATGAATGTTTCTTCGACAAAGAGTATGACCGGACATTTGCTCGGCGCTGCAGGTGCTGTAGAAGCTATTGCTACTATCATGGCAATTAGAGAAGATGTTATTGCTCCTACAATTAACTTTGTAAATCCTGACCCCGAATGCGACTTGAATTATACATTTAATGTCGCTCAAAAACGGAAAGTTGATATTGCATTCAGTAATGCTTTCGGTTTTGGCGGACACAATACAACGGTTGTGTTCAAGAAGTGGTCTGAATAACAGCTAACAATAAATATAATATTACATTGAAGAGAATATTTTTTTCAAGCAATTTGATTAATCATCTTCTTTTTAATGAATCAGTTTCTGAAATCCCATTCGTTATACGCGGATGGGATTTTCTTTTTATAGGCAGCCCAATAAACTTTACTTCGCACGAATGAGTACAGAAAAATATTCTCCGATTGCGTTATTTGTTTATAAGCGGTTGACTCATGCAAAAAAAGCCGTGGAGTCTTTATTGCAGAATAAGGAAGCCTCTCAAAGCATTCTCTATATCTTTGCTGATGGTGCAAAGGGAGATGCTGATTCTAAGGCGGTTGCAGAAGTTAGAGACTACATCAAAAATCTCTCAGGGTTTAAGAAAATAATTATTGAAGAGCATTCAAAAAATAAAGGACTTGCAAACTCGATAATATCAGGCGTAGCGAAAGTTATAAACGAGCATGGACGCGTAATTGTTGTGGAAGATGATTTGAAACTCTCTCCATTCTTTCTTCAATACATGAATGAGGGGCTTAGTGTTTATGAGAATGAACCTAAGGTTGCTTCTATTCATGGATACACATATCCAGTTGAAGCGGCGCTGCCTGAAACATATTTCTTGCGTGGAGCAGATTGCTGGGGATGGGCAACATGGAAAAGAGCATGGTCAAAGTTTGAACCTTCATCGCAAAAACTGCTTCAGCAAATTGTTGATTCAAATCTTGAAACCATATTTGATTTTGACGGCTATGCGGGCAATATTAAAATGCTGAAAAATCAAAGTCGTGGAAAGATTGATTCATGGGCAATAAGATGGCACGCAAGCACATTTCTAGCGGATATGTGCACACTGTACCCCGGAAAGTCACTAGTCCAGAACACAGGCATGGATGGCGGAGGAACTCATAGTTCAGCAACAGATGTTTTTTCGGTTGAGCTTTATAATATGCCAATAAAGATAGTGCAAAAAGAAGTTAAGGTGGAAGATGAAGTTTATGATGCAATTAAAGCGTATCATAAATCTAAACGGAAAAATTACTTCACCGCAGTGATGGGGAAAATAAAAAAAATATTTTTCTAAAGGTCGTCTGCTTAATTACTCACCGGGGGCAGCAGGGATATAAAGTATAATAGTAGTCCCTTCGCCCAGTTTCGAAACTATTTCTACCGACCCGTTATTTTTTTCGACAAACTCTTTAACTAACACTAGTCCTAATCCCGTTCCTGTCTCGTTTTCAGTACCCGCGTGAGTAACTTTAACATTAATCTTAAACAACATTTCCAGCAGGGCATCGCTCATACCTGTTCCTGAGTCGATTACTTTGATTTCAACAAAAGGATTTTTATTAGCGCAAATGATGTTGATTTTCCCGCCGCGATGAGTGAACTTAATTGCATTAGACAGGATATTTCTGAAAGAAGTAGCAATCATTTTTTCATCTGCGAATATATAGTAATCGTTATCCGAGGATATCGAAATTTCTATTTCTTTAAGCTTGGCGCTGTTGGCAAGATATTTATATTCGGTTTCAATCAGTGCTGAAAGTCTGATCTTGATTGGTTCAGGAATGTATACTCCTAATTGAAACCGTGACCAATCTAAAAGATTCTCAAGCAGTTTATACCCGGAAGATGCAGTTTCATGCATGGATTTTGCAAAAGACAGGAGTTGCTCTTTGGGAAGATCATTGTGTGCATCCATAATTATTTCGGTATAGCCCAGAAAAATATGGAACGGGTTTTTTAAATCGTGTGAGAGAATCGATATAAATTTGTCCTTCGCGTCATTTACTTTTTGAAGTTTCTGATTCGCACTCTTGATTTGCTGTGTCCGCAGTTCAACAGTTTTTTCCAATCCTTCATTTAAGGTTGTCAGTTCTTTGGTAAGTAAATTCACTTCTGCGTGCATCTTAGAAAGTTTTACGGAAAGAATATATGACTGAAATGTTACAAAAAACAAAAATGCAATCGGTGTATAATAACCGGTTATAATAATATCCAACCCAAAGAGTAAATCATTAACTCCAACTAAAACAGGAACAGTCATCCCAAGCAGTGTTAACGCTGAATAAGGTCGTTTGTTTTTATATGCTATAATACAGACGAAATAAATATAGAAGAGAATAACGAATCCAAATATCAGGATATAGTCAAGGTATATAGAGTATGTTATATACTGAGTAAATGTAACGAGCATAGTAAAAGCGAAGAATACTGTAGCGCTTATTTTCAGGAATAGTTTGCTTGTGTCGAGAGGGTAAAGCCTATACAGAAAGAGCATAAACATTGGAATTAAATTCAGCGTAAACATGAAAATTTTATATATTAACTCAGTACTGATATTCGGAAAAACCATTAAAATAACCCGCTCTCCGCCGACAAGTGATTGTGCTGCGAGTAAGAATGTCAGTAGTCCAAATGAAAAATTGATTTTCCTGTCATGCTTATGCACGGATAGAAACAAATGGTACAGCGAAGTTAAGAGCAAGACTCCAAAACTGAATATATAGAAAAAGATTTTTTTATTAACTTGGCTAAGAATGTTGTCTTCTGTCCCTATATAGATGTAGTCATCCATTCCGAACATTTTTGAGTCAAAATAATTAGCGGCGTTAATTACAATTTCAACGGTATCTTTATTGCTTGAAAAGAATACTCGCCGGGGGTGCATTTCAGCTTTAAATATTGTGGAGTCACTTGACACAATTCCTTGCTGAAGAATGCAGACACCATTAATCCATAGGTTATATGCTGAATGAATTTCTACCACATACAGCCCTAATTCCTTTAGAAAGTTTGCTGAAGACACTTGTTCTTTAGGCAGCACAACTTTAAGTCGATAGGTGATTAGTCCGGTTTTCGGCGACAAAACCCCGTTAATAACTTTCCCATTAATGTTAGTAGGGGTTTGAATCAGCGAACCTGAGTCTGCCAATGAAGAATTTTCAAAGTCTGTGGGGGTATACAGTTTGTTGACGAAGACCTCCCATTCACCGCCGAGCGGGATGTCTCCGTTATTGAAGTTGCAATTTGAAAGATTTATTAGGCCATGCGAAGCTTTTGATTGTTGTGAATAAGCGGCAGAAGAAAGGGAAAGTAGAATTACAAAATATAGTACAAGGTGGTTTAATAACGAATTATAAACCACTGATCTTTTCCTGTTTCTTGCAAATAATGGCATCTAATGTTCACTATGAATATTGATTTGAGTAATATTAGAAAGATTTGGCCAAAAAAACAAATCATTGAATGCAAAACAAGTCGTTATGGACAAATTACGCGGAAGTATATTCCTTATAGACGGATATAACTTTATTGGTAAGCGATTTCATGTCGAAGTAGTCAATTGCCCGTTGTCTTGCATTTGCTGCGAATTTCATTCTTGTTTCAGGGGAGGTAATTAACTTTCTCAGTTTAGCCGTTAAGTCTTCAGCGTTTTGTTTTTCGAAAAGGAACGATGTTTCGCCATCAATGGCAATATCAAGAATTCCATCCGAGTTGGAACAAACGGATGCTGTTCCAATTGCCATTGCTTCGACTAAAGCTATACCAAATGCTTCTGAGTGTGAAGGGAAAACGAATATGTCCATAGCCGCAAACATTCTGTTAGTGTCGCTGCGGAATCCTGTATAAATGATGTTCGTAAGGTTTAAATTAACCGCAAGCTGTTTGATTTTTGCTTCATACTCTTTTTCGCCAAAACTAGCTTCGCCAACTATCAAAGCCCGCAAGTTTGGGAATTCTTTATTCAGTGCTGAAAGTGCCAAAAGAAATTCTTCATGGCCTTTCCCAAAACTAAATCTGCTTGTCATCCCAAGTACTATTTCTGAACTCTGAATTCCCAACTCATTCCGGACTTGTGTTTTATCAATGTCCGCAGGGTTGAACTTAGCTATATCCACACCATTATGTAGTAAGTAAATTTTCTCTTTTGGAATAGGGCAGGTATCAAGTAGGTTTCGTTCGATTACCTTGCTTATTGCAAACACTTTGTTAACACGCTTATAAATAAACCGATGAAGTAAATCTTTTTTGACTATATAAGAACCCACCTGTTTGGTTAGGAAAAGCGATATTCGTTTTTTAGTAAGATATAATGCCGGTGAAAGCAGCCATAAATCTTTTGATGCCTGAGTATGGACTAAGGTATAATCTTCGGACTTAATAAGTTTCCTGAGTTTTAAAATTTCGAAAGGAGAAAAATAGGTCTTAGTCTTTGAAGTATGAGTGACTATGCCTGCCTTCTCTGAGGCTTTGTGCAGGGACGATTCCGGATAGCAGAGGATGTGCGTTTCAATTCCACGGGCTAATAAATTTTGCGCTGCTGTTATAGTAAACATTTCCATTCCTCCCCAACTTCTGGAGAGGCAAGAGTATAGAATTTTCATGAATCAGTATATCTTAACAATTTTTGCATTCTTGTAATAATGCAGAAGTATTTCGTCGAAGTTATAACCCTGCTCAGCCATAACTGCTGCTCCAATCTGACACAATCCAACTCCGTGTCCCCATCCCGCGCCATTGAACTTAAATGTTTGTGCAATGCCGTTTTCCAAATTAGATTTTTCAACGAAGAAGGCAGAACTGTACAAGTGCGTTTGGGAAAGTGCTTTTCTGATTTCTAATTCTTTACCGAGAATTATTGATTTACTGCTGCCGACAATTTTGAGTTTTATTATTCTTCCCGAATGACCGCGTTCAACAGGTATCAAGTCGATGATTGAACCTAAGTCCATTCCGGTTTTTTCTTTAATCAGCGATGAAAGTTTTGACTGAGTATAGGTAACTGACCATCTGAAAAAATCTTTTGTTGATTGGTCGTTATAGGGGAGAATTTGTTCGAGGACTCGTTTTTCA
>CAIWTC010000128.1 GCA_903915485.1 uncultured Ignavibacteriales bacterium
GACTTACTCATTACATATCCTGCGGTTGAATCAGTGATTACTGAGAATGGGATTTCGTTCTGCATTAACTCAAAAGCAGTTAGCCGTGAACCCTGCAGCAGAGGTCTTGTTTCATCAGCATATACATGCTTTACTAGTCCGTTAAGGAATGCAGTGCGTATTACATTAAAAGCTGTGCCATCACCGCCTACAGCTAATTTACCCGTATTGCAGTGAGTAAGCACTACAGATGGTTTTTTAAATATTGGAAGTCCGTTGATACCTATTCGAGTGCAGAAGTCAATGTCCTCATTATGGATTGAGATAGCTTCATCTTTAAGTTCAGCATATGTTACATTTGTCCGTGACTCATAAAATGATTTTACCCGATTCAACGCCCAGAAAAGATTAACAGCGGTGGGACGGGTTCTCTTTAACCGTTCATAAGCTTTTGTAAAAATATCTTCTGATTGATTATATTTTTGGGAAAGGGCTAATCCATATGCTGCTGCAACTCCAATTGCAGGAGCCCCTCTGATTTCCAGTCGTTCAATTGCCTCTGCAATTCTTTCGACAGAATCAGTAGTTATATACTCGATTGATGAAGGAAGGACAACCTGATTTATGAAAATCAGATTGTCATCCTCAAATTTCAAATTGAAATAATTATTATTTATCATCAAACTGAGAGAGTACCCGGAACTCGTTGAATCTATTGTCGATTCTGCTTTGCTCCACTTTTTCAAGCGCCTTAGATGAGAATTGCTCACAGCAGAACGATGCCATGGTCGAACCGTAAACTACTGCCCGTTTTAGATTTTCAAAACTAATGTCCTGAGTTTTTTCGAGATATCCGGCAAATCCGCCTGCGAATGTATCACCCGCTCCGGTCGGATCAAATATTGTTTCCAAAGGATACGCAGGTGCTGAGAATATTTTATCTCCGCAGAACAACAATGCTCCGTGCTCGCCTTTTTTGATAATAAGATTTTTGAGGCCCATGCCTTTGATAATTTTTGCTGCCTTAATGAGGTTAGACTCCTCAGCCAATAACTTAGCTTCAGAATCATTTATAATAAGTACATCGACGCGTTTTATAAGTTCAATTAATTCATTCTTCCTAATATCAATCCAAAGATTCATAGTATCGCAAACAACAAATTCAGGATTCTGCAATTGGTCGAGTACTTTTATCTGAAGAACGGGGTCGATATTTCCCAATACAACATATTTTGATTTTTTTAATTCATCATTTAAGATTGGATCAAATGTTTCAAAGACATTCAACTCAGTTAAAAGTGTATCGCGATTGTTCAAGTCGGCATGATACTTACCTGCCCAGCGGAATGTTTTTCCACCTTCAACGATCTGTAGACCTCCTAAATCTATATTGTGATTCTCAAACAATGTAATGTATTCTTTTGGGAAATCACTTCCAACAACACCTACCATATGCACTTTTGAACTAAAATAGCTTGATGCAAGTGAAATGTATGTTGAAGAACCGCCAAGCGCTCTTTCTACTTTACCAAACGGAGTTTCGACATCATCTAACCCTAAAGAACCGACTACTAGAAGTCCCATGCTACAC
>CAIWTC010000129.1 GCA_903915485.1 uncultured Ignavibacteriales bacterium
CGCCAGGAGCTGATACTCCGTCAAAACGGTCTGTAGATACTTGATGGTATCCAAATTCTCCTTTAGCATCCCATTCTTTATTAATCGTGTATTTTGCACCAACAATAAAGTTAATGATAAGTTCACCGAATACACTTTTATTTGGAATAATAGCAGTATTTGCTGAATTTTTAACAGTATAAGCTGCTAAGGCTAAACCTGTTCCAAAATAAAATTTATATGGATTACAAGGGCCAAAAGTATATAAATACGCTAACTCAACAGTTTCAGCTGTTGTTGCAGGTGTACTCGCTGATGGGAGTGTTGCTCCAGGTTTAGAAGTAAAACTTAAATAATCTAGTTTAAGTCTAAGAGCGTTTACCTCATCTAAATCTTTTTGAACGGAAATATGTCCGCCGAAATTCATGTTTTCAGCATAAGTGTCTCCGAACATACGTGGAGAAGTCAAACCGAAGCCTACGCCCCAGCCGCCATTGTATGCTTGACTGTATAACGCAGTCGACATTAATAAAATAAGTAAGAATCCAATTTTTTTCACTGTTACTCCAGTTTGTTTAATTAATTAAAAGAAATTCAAAAACCCATGCTACAAAATACACTATTATCACTCTAAGTCAAGGAATTTCTGATATTTCTAACATTCCATTCTTAAAAAATAGTGACTTATAACACTAAAAACAAATTATATTTACTAAAAGTTCCGTTTTCCTGACCTAAATACTAATATTTATACTTTACCCACCTAATAACTTCAGCAAATGATGGTTTTTTGCCTGTCCATAGAATCCCTACTCGATATATTTTTGCTGCTACCGGAAACATTGCAAGCATCGTTCCAATTGAAATTATTATAGAAAGCATAAATTCCCATAATGGGACATTAGTTGTGGTAAGGCGTCCCGGCATCACGATTAATGAAGAAAACGGGAATAAAGAAGCTATTCTTGCGATCGTGTTGTCCGGATCTTTTTGAATGGTCATAGAAATAAAAAATGGAATCATAATCAGCATTGTAATCGGCCAAACTCCGCTCTGTGCATCTTGATCATTGTCAAACATAGAACCGACCGCTGCAAACAATCCTGTAAAAGTTACGATTGCTATGAAATAATTAAACAAGTAGTAAACAATTAAAGAAAAGTGAATATCTACTGTAACTTCAGAAGGTAATGTAAACCATGAAGTTGAGATAACAACTATAACAGGTATTAGCCATATAGCCATCTGCATTGTGCCTGTAATTGCCGCACCTAATATCTTACCTGTCATCAGTTCCCTGCTGCTAACGGAGGAAAGAAGTACTTCAATAATTTTATTACTCTTCTCTTCCACCACCGCACGCATAACCATCATCCCGATTATCAATAAACTGAAGTATAGTAAAAAAGCAAAAAGCATCGCCAATATGGTTTTACCGTAACCTTCTTCTTCAGCATTTTCTTTTTCTGATACACGCTGAGTATTGAAATCTATTCCAGCCCTTGCGTAAGAGATATCTTCCTTGCTCAGGCTTTTATCCTTAAAATAATTATCTACCAAGGCCTCGTTTAACGGGCCTTTGATTTTACTTAAAATGGTAAAGTTTTTTGGATTAGATGAATAATAAATTAAAAGTTTTTCTTTACTGTTCTGCCCTACCCTTAAAGATGAATCGGGGATAAATATTATTCCGTTCAATTTATTTGAGAGCAATTCACCTTTATATTTTTTCCAGTAACTTTCCAATGACTCACCGGATAGCGAATCAATCATAATATTATAATTATTTTCTTTCTGAAAGTTTTTTCCGTCAAAAGATTTTTTAACTTTTTCAAGTATTGCAGTATTCACTGATACTATCCGAAGGTTTGTGCCTTTGTCACTTTCATAGTTCATCAGGAACCCCTGTATACCGATGATAATAAATAATAATATTGGAATCGATACAGTCATAAGAACGAACGATTTACTTAATAATCTGGTTTGAAGTTCTCTTTTAATGATAACTAAAGTTCTCGAGTTTAGCATACTAATTCTCCTTCTTTTCATTATTTTCAGAATCGGCACCAACGAGTGAGATAAATATTTCATGGAGCGAAATATCATTTGCTATGAATGAACGGACATTCACTTTGTGC
>CAIWTC010000130.1 GCA_903915485.1 uncultured Ignavibacteriales bacterium
GCAAATAAAATTCTTAACGAAGCAGAGCTAAACGCAAAAAACACAATTCTGAAAAAAGAAAGAATTGAAAGAGAACTCAAGGAGTTCATTCAAATAGAAAAAGAACTTATTAAGAAATACGAAGAAACATAAAAGAAGAACAATTTAGAAGCTATGTATAAACCTATTCCGGAACCCATTAATTATAACAAATTAGAAGAAGAAGTATTATCCTTTTGGGAAGAACATAAAATATTCGAAAAAAGTATTTCAAGCAGGGATTCAAAAAAATCCTTTGCTTTTTATGAAGGCCCACCTACGGCAAACGGAAAGCCCGGCATTCATCATGTGATGGCGCGGTCGCTTAAAGATATTATCTGCAGATATAAAACATTACAAGGATATCAAGTTCACCGCAAGGCGGGATGGGACACGCATGGATTGCCTGTAGAAATTGAAGTTGAAAAACATTTAGGGATAAAATCAAAGTCAGAAATTCCTGAGTTCGGTGTTGCAAAGTATAATGAAGCATGCAGGAACTCAGTATTCACCTACAAAGATTTGTGGGAGAAGATGACTAAGAGAATGGGTTACTGGATAAACTTTGAAGATGCTTATGTGACCTGTTCGAATGAATATATTGAGTCGGTATGGTGGTCATTGAAAACACTTTTCGACAAAGGACTTATATATAAAGATTATAAAATAGTTCCTCAGTGTCCGCGTTCAGAGACTGTGCTTTCATCGCATGAGTTGGCGCTTGGATATAAGATGACTAAGGATCCTTCGATATTTATTGTGTTCAAGGCAAAAGATAAAGATTATTCTTTCCTGGTTTGGACCACAACTCCGTGGACACTGGTTTCAAATGTTGCATTGGCGCTTGGTGCTGATGTTGACTATGTGAAAGTACTTCACAAAGAAGAAAAAATAGTTTTAGCAAAAGCACGCTTAGGCGTTCTTGACGGCGAGTATGAAATTCTTGAAGAGATGAAGGGAAGCGACCTTGAGGGCATTGACTATGAGCAGTTAATGACTTATGTTCAGCCCGATAAAAAAGCTTTCTACACAATCATTGCTGATTTTGTAAGCACCGAAGACGGTTCGGGTATTGTTCACATCGCTCCGGCATTTGGTCAGGACGATTATGAAATATCAAAGAAGTACGGGTTGCCGATGCTTCAACCTGTTACTCGCGGCGGAAGATTTACTGATGAAGTTACGGACTTCGCCGGTCAGTTTGTAAAAGATGCCGATGCTGAAATTATGAAGAAACTCCGCATGGAAGGAAAACTTTATAAGAAGGGAGTCATAGAGCACTCTTATCCTTTCAGTTGGAGATTTGATAATGTTCCCGTTATTTATTACGCGCGCGAATCATGGTTCATCAAGACAACTGCAATAGCAGACAGAATGGTTGAGTTGAATAAAACTATCGGATGGCATCCGCCGGAAGTTGGCACGGGACGATTCGGAAATTGGCTTGAAGACAACAAAGATTGGGCTTTGTCACGCGATAGATATTGGGCAACACCTCTTCCGATTTGGCAGAGTGAAGATGGCGATACTTTTGCAGTTGGTTCAATCGCAGAGCTCGGCGAAGGATTTATTTTGGAAGGCGAGTCACGCAAATATGTTAAAGACTTAGCGTCAGTAGATTTGCATAAGCCTTTTGTAGATGATATCTTTTTTGAAAGAGACGGCAAACTTTACAAGAGAACACCTGAACTTATAGATGTTTGGTATGATTCAGGCGCTATGCCTTTTGCACAATTCCATTATCCGTTTGAGAACAAAGAATGGTTTGAAAATAATTTCCCGGGAGATTATATTTCTGAAGGTATAGACCAAACAAGAGGATGGTTCTATACGATGCACGCGATTTCAACTTTACTGTTTGACAGAATCGCCTATAAGAATGTTTTAGTTAATGACCTTATTCTTGATAAGAATGGTCAGAAGATGTCCAAGTCAAAGGGTAATACTGTTGACCCGTTCATGCTTTTTGAAAAATACGGTGCTGATGCTTCACGATGGTACTTGATTACAAACAGTCCGCCTTGGAGACCAACGCTTTTCAATGAAGATGATTTAGTTGACTATCAGAGAAAGTTTTTTGGCACATTGTTTAACACTTATGCTTTCTTTGCTTTGTATGCAAACATTGATAAGTTTGATTTCAGTCAGAAGTTATCCGCATACGAAACCCGTCCGGAGATTGACAGATGGATAATAAGTAAGCTAAACACAATTGTTGTTCAGTATCAGGAATTGATGGATGGATATGATGTTACAAAATCATCAAGGTTGATATCATCATTTGTAATTGATGACCTTTCAAATTGGTATGTAAGACGCTGCCGTCGCCGTTTCTGGAAATCAGAGATGAATGAGAATAAACTTTCGGCGTATCAAACTTTGTATGAGTGCTTGATTACTATATCAAAACTTGCCGCACCGTTTGTACCGTTTATTTCGGAAGTGCTTTATCAAAGACTTAACTCATTCACAAATAAAGAAGCGTTTGAGTCAGTTCATTTATCAAACTTCCCTCAGGTTGGTTATCGCGATGAAGAACTTGAAGTGAAGATGGACATCGCACAGAAAGTTGTAACGCTCGGCAGAGCAATGCGCGCTAAGCATAATTTAAAAGTAAGACAGCCTTTGCTTAAGATGATGGTTGCCGTGGATGAAGGACACAGAGAAGCACTCTCAAAAATGAATGATGTAATTCTTGAAGAGTTGAACATCAAAGAAATGATAGTGCTTACCGATGACGAAGGAATTGTTTCTAAAACAGCGAAACCGAATTTTAAATCAATCGGTCCGAAATATGGAAAAAAAGTTAATCC
>CAIWTC010000131.1 GCA_903915485.1 uncultured Ignavibacteriales bacterium
CAACTTCGGAAAACCCTGCTGCTATTACTCAACCGCCTGCGGCAGATATTTATATGGACTATGATAGAACTCATAAAATAGTCTCAAACTTTTTATACCGGTTTCTGGATAACGAAGGGCCCGAAGTTTTAGGCATTAATCCACTTGAAAATACAACATTCAGTTTGACATTTAGAATGTTCACAGGTCGCCCTTACACACCAAGTGTATCTGTTCTTGGGCTTAGATATAGTGAAAGAACGCCAACTGAATTTGATATGCGTGCTAGAATCCAGCGAAAAATGAAAATACTTAACACGAATGTTATGGTATACTTGGAAGGAATAAATCTTTTGAACGCCAAAGTGTTTAATTACTCTGCAGTGTTTGCAACTTCAAACACTACCTCAAGCACAGTAAACCCTAACAAGCAGCAGTATGAGATAGATCCGGGAAGTATTGCAGTGAATAAGCAATTCGATCCATATTTGACAAGTCAAGCGATGTGGGTATATAGTAATCAACCAATGACTTTCCGTTTCGGATTTTCAGTAAACTTTTGAGAGAAAAGAGAAATATGAAAAATAAAATCTTTTATATAATAATTGTATTGCTGTTGAGCACAAATATTTTCTCCCAGCAAAGGGATTATAAAATTCATAGCAGAGGAATGCTCCATCAGACGGTTTACAACACAGGTGAACTTGGCAGAGGATGGGCTACCGGAGAAGCAGGGAATACAACAAATGTTCCTCTTATGGAATGGCCTTCAAACTCCGCATTGATTTTCAATGGTGTTGCTTATAGCGGTCAGCATAACAGTCTTGGCGGCGGAGTACACATTGCTGCAAATCGCGTCGGTTCACCGGGGCAATCTAATAGGTTGTTCGCATTATGCGGTGCGGTCGGTTCAGGCGTTCCTGAAACAAGTTTTGGACTTTGGTCTTTCCCTTATTACATTCAAAGATATGAGAATTACCCCATAATGAAAGATGGTTCTATCAACTCTACTTATGACCCCAATGAAGCGGAGGAAAAGATTGTCGCATCATGGGCAACAAATACCGGTATTAAAGTTATCCGTACTTCAAGAGCATGGAGTTATCCTGATTATGATGATTTCATAATTTATGAATATCAATTTATATACAATGGTGAAACAGATGAAAGCAGAATCGTAAGAGACACTACTCCGTTGCGCGATGTTCAATTCTGTTTTGTTCACGGTCTTGGACCCTCAATGTATGGGTACCAAAAGCATTATGGAGTTTGGAAATATACTGCCGGACTATACCAAGGAGACCAGGATATGTTTTGGGATCCTGAATATTGGTTGACTTTTAATATGGATAGACAGACAAATTTAGATGTTGGCCTAGCTGGTAAACCTGAAACAGACACAACACAATTTTTCATTAATGCTAGAACTGGTGTCAACGGCGGTGGCTTATGTAGTCCTCAAGCTGTGGGATATTGTTTCCTACATTATGACACACTGCATTTGGCTATTGTTGATGCCGATACTTCCATAAATGAATCAGAATACGCTAAGTCATTAGGTTTGATATCAAACCCGGTATCAACACAGATAGATCAGCTGTCAAAACATATAAAACAGCCTTGGGCTCAGAGAATTCAAACCGGAGATATCAGTTCTACTAAGCAAATAAACGCAGAACTTTTAGCTGCGACGCGTCCCGGAAGTATTTTTGCTTCAACTCCTGTTCTCCCATTCAAAGCTGTAGGGACTCCTTATGATGGAATAAAAGGAACTAACTTTAAAACCTATTGGCCCGGAAGAGCAGATCATCAGGTTTCAAATACATCTTTTGGTATCAGAAAAGACAATGG
>CAIWTC010000132.1 GCA_903915485.1 uncultured Ignavibacteriales bacterium
AAATATATTTCAGATAACTAAGCCTGAAGACATAGCTTCAATCATTCTTCAACAAAGAAAAAAGAGTAAGTTGAGCAGAAATCAACTTGCTGTAATTGCAGGTGTTGGGCGTACAGCGATTTTTGATATTGAACATGGCAAGGCTACTTACCAAATAGACACGCTTATTAAAATTCTACAAGTTCTAAACCTTAAATTATTTGTCGATGGAATAATTAATGGAGAAATGAAATGAACAGAGCAAAAGTTTTTAATTTTGGAATACTATGCGGTTATCTTGAGGAGGTAAATCGCGGTAAAGAATATGAGTTTGCTTATTTGGAAAGTTATGTTGGCAAACAAATTTCACTAACGATGCCAACCGATGTGAAGATTTATCATTTTGATGAGTTCCCTCCATTCTTTGATGGTCTTCTACCAGAAGGGTTCAACCTCGATGCACTTTGCAGGCGGATGAAAATTGATAAAGATGATTCATTCCGCCAGTTGCTGATTGTTGGGAAAGATGTTGTTGGTTCAGTCTCTGTGGAGCCTGATGATGAGTAGATGCCCACTTACTTATGAAGAATTATCTGAAGGGTTATATTCGAAGAATGGAATAAAGAAACTAAACTCACGTTTAATTACGCTTCTACCCCTTGAATTTACTAAAGAGGAGTTGCTTGAAGAAGTTGCTGAAAGGAGTGGGAAGATTTCATTAGAAGGTGTTCAACCAAAATTAAGTGCATTACTTTCAATTCCAGAATCTACTTTTTCTCTCACAGATATTAATGGGAAGTATATAATTAAACCACAGCAAACATTGTATACTGAATTACCCGAGAACGAAGATTTGACAATGCGTTTAGCTGGCATTGCGGGTATTGAAGTCCCACAACACGGGCTTATATATGACAAAACAGGAACATTGCACTACTTCATTAAAAGGTTCGACCGAATTAAAAAAAGTCAAAAATACTCTGTTGAAGATTTTGCACAGCTAAGCGAAAAGAACAGGCATACAAAATATGATTCAAGTATGGAAAAAGTTGCAGGCATAGTTGAAAAGTATTGCACCTTCCCAATGATTGAGAAGATAAAACTATTTAAGCTGACTGTATTTAACTTTCTCACTGGTAACGAAGATATGCACCTTAAAAATTATTCACTGATAACTAAAGATGACATAACAACTCTTACACCTGCTTATGATTTACTAAATACAACTATTGTAATAAAGAATGCCTCTGAAGAAATTGCCCTGCCTCTAAGAGGGAGAAAACGTAAACTCAACAGAAAAGATTTAGTGAACTATTTTGCAGTCGAACGTATGGGTTTGAATGATCGTACAATTGAAATTGTATTGAAAGAATTGTTAGATGCTGTCCCTTTATGGGAAAAAGAAATAGAAATTTCATTTTTGTCTGACAAACTGAAAGAGGATTATTCTTCGCTTCTCAGGAAACGTTGTACGGCTATAGGTTTAGAATAATAAATGGTATTTTGGTAACGAACTTCACCACAGAGTAGCCCAATTTGGCTCCCCTACCCTTTGTAAACAACCTAAAAATGCAATATTTGCAGGATTTTTTTAATCCTAAATTTTCTGAGAAGAAAAAGTTACGAGATGAGAATAAGTAGAAAATATTTGAAGC
>CAIWTC010000133.1 GCA_903915485.1 uncultured Ignavibacteriales bacterium
TTCCATGGCTTTGTTAAACCTGATATGCCCTGGCATAAAGGAATCTTTGCATATTCAGTCCGCACAAATAAGTTGTTATGGAAAAATGAGGATATAGTTTTTGCTTTCATTGAAGGTGATAAAATAATTGTTAAAGAACTTGGCTTTGAAGCAATAAAATATTTCAGTCTTGACTTGCTAACCGGTGAAAACCTAACACTGCTTGAAGGCGATGACGAGTCAATGAAGAGCAGACAAACAAACGCGGCAACAAGTGTAGACTATTCGGATTACGCATTCCCAAATAATTATTCAGGCGAAGGCGACACTGTAATCGAAAATTTACTTACAGAATTAAAACTTGAAAAGCAGGAAGTAACTGAATATATGTTCTTTGGACAACAGTGCGCGTTTACATTGCAGACTGTTCATGCAGGCGGGCTTTACAATCAAAAAATATTTGTTGTTGACATCCCGTCAAAAAATATTATATTTAATGAAACTCTTAATGGAAATCAGAAAACAAGACTGTTTGATTCTTATTTCGCCTATAAAAATTTTCTGATAATAATATGCGACAAGAGTGAAGTAATAATTTACTCATATTAATCAGGTAAAGTATATGTTGCTAACTTCAAAGGATAAAGGCGTTCTATTATTATGTGCAAGGGAGTCTCTCAAGGGATTATTCAGCGATAATACTCCGCCTACAATTGATTATCAGTTTTACCCCGACCTTGTAAAACAATATGGGGCGTTCGTAACTCTTACAAAAAATGATGAGTTGCGTGGATGCATCGGTTACATTTATTCTGAGGATCCGTTGTTTGAAGTAATAAAGGAGGTTTCAAAATTAGCAGCAACAGAAGACCCCCGTTTTCCTCCTGTCTCCGAAAATGAACTTTCCCAAATACTTATTGAAATATCAGTACTCTCAAAACCCCAACCATTGAATGACTATAAAGATATTGAAATAGGGGTGCACGGTTTGCTGCTTGAAGAGCCTAATGCCCGCGGAGTTTTACTCCCTCAGGTTGCGGTTGAGCACAGTATGGATGTGAGTGGATTCCTAACATCTTTATGCAGGAAGGCAAATCTTCCGCCCAACAAATGGATGTCGGAAAAACTTAACATTAAAACTTTTACCGCTGATGTTTTCGGCGAACAAAAGAGAATAGATTTAACGGGTGAAAGAAATTAGACCACCGGCAGTTGCCGGAATGTTTTATTCAAAATTTGAAGAAACGCTGAGGCGTGATATTCAGAAACTATTTGCAAGAGTTGAAGATACTTCTGAATTAAACTCAACAGTGGTAGTTGCTCCACATGCGGGATATGTTTATTCAGGTTTGACGGCCTCACATATTTTCGCAAGGCTTCCAAAAAACAAATATAAAACTGTTATAGTCGTTGCTCCAAGTCACCATGAATACTATGAGTTCGCGTCAATATTTCCGGGCGGTGCGTATTCTACACCTTTAGGGCAAATCCTTTTGGATAGAGAAAAAATCAGGACGATGATGCGCGGTTCGAATACGATTCGCCTCGCTGAGCAAGGCCATGGACGGGAGCATTCTGTAGAGGTTATGCTGCCATTCCTGCAGGAAGCAATCGGAGAATTTAAACTTGTTCCACTTGTAATGGGTCAGCAAAATAAAATGCTCATAAATGAAATTGCGGTAAAGCTTGATTCGGTGATGAATGATGAAACACTTTTGGTTGTTAGCACAGACCTTTCGCATTTTCACTCGAAGAAAGATGCAGAACTAATAGACTCAAGGATTGAGGGATATATCAGTGCGGCAGATTCTGAAGCCCTTTATGAAGGACTTGAGTCAGGTGCCTGCGAGGCATGCGGTGGCGGCGCAATTGTTGCCGCTTTAGAGGCACTCAAATTAAAACAGTCAGCTAAACCAAAAATTATTCACAGAAGCGATTCGGGAGATGTCTCCGGTGACCGCTCATCAGTAGTGGGCTATATGGCCGCCTCATTAAATTAATTATGCCCCCTCCTTCAATTGCTATTCTCGGCCCCGGAAAATTTGCACACTCGCTTACTGCTAATTTAGTTAAGCGAGGACTGAGGCCTTTATGCGTATATGCACGCAGCAGTGCAAGCGCAAAAGCATTCAAAAAGAAATTTAATATTCCCATTGCTTGCGATAAAGTATCGGATATACCTGAATCGGTTACGCATATATTTATAACTGTTTCGGATAAGGCTATCCCTGAAGTCGTTGACGCTCTCTTGAAAACAAAAATTAATTTTAAGAACAAATATATTTGGCATTTCTCCGGTTCGGAAACTTCTCATATCTTAAATGAACTAAAAATCCGAAAGGCTATAACAGGTTCATTTCATATACTTCAAACATTCCCTGATTTATCAGTAAAAAAAATATCAGGGTACCCTGCCGCGCTTGAATCATCATCAAAAAATAGTTATGGAGAGATGAAAAGGATTTCCGAACTATTAAGGCTAAAGCCGTTTGCAATAAAGGCTGAAAAGAAATCGCTTTATCATTTGGCGGGAGTAATGATATCAAATTTTACTGTTGCAAATTTTGCCGCAGCAGAAGAATTATTCAATAGATGCAATATTAAGGGGCTTGATTTTCAAAGCCTTGCCATGCCTATTGTTACGACAACTTTAGAAAATATTTCTAAGCTTGGAACCGTAAATGCATTATCGGGACCTGTTGAAAGGGCCGACTATTCTGTGGTGTCAACTCATCTGGGGGCGCTTACCGAAGAGTCGAATAAACTTGAGCATTTAACGAATGTATATTTTGAACTTTCAAAATATCTTATCAAGGTAGCCTCTGCCAAAAACAAAGGACGGGACTATAAAGAGATGGAGTCGATGCTGGTGATGATGCAGAAAAAATACAGAGAGCATGGGAAACTTTTTTAAGAAAAATCCCGCCGTCCGTTTTACAATTCTTTTCATTTTAGGAATAGTATTTTCGAGAACATTGAACCCTGTGACGGGTTTGGTCTTGGGAGCAATTGTTCTTCTTTCCGGTGTTGTGTTTGTGCTAAACAATTATCAGCAGAAGAAAATTATCCCAATAAAAAATTATCTCGTGTTCATGTTAGTTGTGTGCATGGGAATGTTGATTTATTCAGTGAACAATCGTTATGTGAAGGAACTTCCTACAGATAGAAAGTTTATTCGTAATGCGGAGGTCACCGGTAAAGTTAGCGCGATTGACCTCAAGAAAAAAGGCAGACTGGTATTTTATGTAAATGTTTATTCGCTAACCACGGGTGATACTGCATATACAAATCCGTGTGAAGTATTATGTTCATACAGTGATACATCTCAAGTTCTAATTGATTCACTTTATGCCACAATCAAACATGGTTTCGTAATACGCTTCAAGGGTAATTACTCAATCGGTAAGCAGATGCGTAATCCGGGAGAGTTCGATTATTCAAGTTATCTTAGGGAACAGGGAATCTCGGGCACGGTGACAATGGAGAAAACTCATCATATAGAAGTGCTTTCGTCTGATGCAGAGATAATACCGACTTTACTTTTATCTTTTAGAAATGGAATTTCAAGAAGGATAGAAACACTGTTTGATGAAGATGCGGCAGGGTTGGCAAAAGGATTACTTCTTGGAGATAAAAATGACATACCCTATGAACTGCAGAGTAAGTTTGTTAATGCGGGTGTGGCACATGTGCTCGCGGTAAGCGGCCTTAATGTTGCGTTTGTTTCATTAATGATATTTTTGTTGCTTGGAAGATTCTCTCTTCATGTCAGATATATCGCCTCTGCAATAGGGATAACGGTTTTTTGGCTTATTGCGGGAAACTCTCCGCCGGTTGTTCGTGCTGTATTGATGGGGTATATCGTTATTATCAATTATTTTACTAACAGAAGTTCGTCGGGAATAAACACACTTTTCTTAACAGCATTTATACTGCTCGTTTTTGCACCTTCTGATTTGTTCACGGCAAGTTTTCAACTTTCATTTGGCGGGGTATTGGCACTGCTGATTATTTACCCGATGATGAAAATATTCATTTACAAGCTTTCAATTAAAAACAATCTGTTCAAAAAACTTATATTGTTCGGGGCAATATCGTTTGCTGCTCAAATTGGAATACTGCCAATAACAAACTACTATTTCGGTAAGGTATCTTTTGCATCCTTATTCGCAAATATACTGGTCGTGCCTGCTACAACCGCGGTAATGGGCGCGGAAATACTAACGCTGATAATATCTATATTCATCCCGCCTCTTGCACAACTGGATGCTAACGGATGCAACTTTATTACGAAACTGATATACAAGTTCGTTGAGTTCAGCGGTGGAGAATCATTCTCATATATTGCTATAACATCATTCCCCGGTTATGCGGTGCTGACTTATTATATTCTTCTAGCAGTGTTTTTATATTTCTTTACCAAGTTCATAAGCAATAAGTCTAAGGTGGTTTTGATAGTATCGTTTTTAAGCAGTTTGGTTATGTTCCATGTGATACTGAATACTTCATTGTTTCAACCGGGTAAACTTAATGTTTTGTTTGTGGATGTAGGTCAAGGTGATGCGACGCTTATCCAAACACCAAACGGTAAAGTTATTTTGATTGATGCGGGAAATGCTACAGGTCGATTCGACAACGGGAAGCGGGTGCTGCTTCCTCTGATGAATAAACTAAATATATCGTCAATTGATTATGCAATACTTTCACATTTTGATGCTGACCACTCAAGGGGTTTGTTTTCATTGCTCAAAGAAGATAAAGTAAAGGAACTTATCCTGCCGCCGTCCTTTGGCTCAGATGAAGCGAAAGTTATTCTTGACTTGGCTGCCGCTAAAAAAATAAAGATAACTATTCCCGCAGATTCTGCATGGACAATTGATAACTGCAAATTTTACTTCATGAATAATCTTCCCGCGTGGAGCACAATGGAGTATTCTGCAAATGACAAGTCATTGTGTGTTAAGCTTGAGTACGGCAGTTCATCAACATTGTTGATAGGAGATGCACAGTCAGGCAGGGAAAATTTGTTGGATGAGTATATGAAACCGTTTCTGAAATCCGACATACTTAAAGTTGCTCATCACGGCAGTAAATACAGTTCGATAAATAAATTTCTAACTGATGTGTCTCCCGAGATGTCGGTGATAAGTGCAGGAGAGGGTAACATGTATCATCACCCGAACAAGGAAACGCTGACACGGTTAGAGCAGGCAAAAACTAAAGTGTTCAGAACTGATGTATCCGGAGCGCTGCTTTTCCGGAGTGATGGAATCAAGTTTGATGCAGTCAACTGGAAATAAGACTAAATTCTTTTTAGTTATTCACCTAGGCTAAACCGAAGAATCAGCAAATATAAGCGGATAAAGGCACTAGAAATATTGACACATTAATTTATTTGCGGTATATTCAATTGAGAAATAAGAATAATTTCAATAAAACTATTTATACTTCAGATTTCTAACCGAAATAGAGTATGGGAAGATCTTTATGGCTAAGAATTCAAAAAAATATGACGAGCTTTTAGAAAAATATGAAGCTCTCCGTCGGGAATTCGAGATGCTGAATTCTTCCGGTCCTCCAAATAATCCCGTCACTGACGATACGAACCTCCCAAAATCACCTGATGAGAGTTATCAAGCTTTTTCATCGGACATTTCAGAACATAAACTTGCAGCAGAAAAACTCAAACAAATCAGTGAAAAATGGGAAGCGATTATCTCCGCTTCACCCGACGGGATTGGAATGGTTTCTCTTGACGGAAAGATACAGTTTGTGTCAGATAAACTAGCCGAGTTGTATGGTTATACGATTGAGAATAAAGGTGAAATTGTGGGGATGTCATTATTTGATTTTATCGACCCGTCTGATGCTTTGAGGTTGAATACTAACTTACATAAAGTCCTTTCGGGCGAAAAAATTCCTAAGATTGCAGAATACAGGGCCTTTAAAAAAGATGGTTCACGGTTTGACTTTGAAGTTAATTACAATATTTTATATGATGCCGAAGGGACACCGGTAAGCATCCTGTTTGTTGAGAGGGATATAACTGAACGGAAACAAATTGAAGCGGAATTAAAAGAGAGTGAGCTGAAATATCGATCGTTAATTGAGTATTCTAGTGATGTTGTTTTTTGCGTTGATGCAAAAGGTGAATACCAGTTTGCAAATAAATCGTTCGCCTCTGCGTTTGGGAAGTCGCCCGAAGAATTTATAGGTTTAACATATTGGGATATATATTCAAAAGAGCAGGCTGATTTCAGGCAATCGATAACTTCACAAGTGTTTAAAACAGGGGAAACCCAGCGCAGCGATATTGAAGTACCCTTCCCAGATAAGACGCTATATTTTATTGCGCATGCAAACCCAATTGTAGATGAAAATGGAAATGTGATTTTATGCTTAGTAAACAGTACTAACATAACTGATCGCAAAAATGCTGAACTTGCCTTGAAAGAAAGCGAACTGAAATACAGAGAACTGGTTGAGCACTCTCCCGATGCAATTGCAATTCACATCAACGGAAAAATTGTTTTCGTTAATAATGAATGTGTTAGATTGATGCGGGGAGCCTCTGCGGATGACTTGATTGGGAAGACAGTGCTTGATTTTGTTCATCCGGATTACCGGCAGTTTGTTTTTGAAAGGATGAAGAAAGCGGCAACTGAAGGAATTGTGCTGCCTCTTGTCGAAGAAAAATTTATTCGTTTTGATGGAACTCCTGTTGATGTTGAAGTAAAAGCCGTGCCTTTAACTATGGACGGTAAGCCCGCGGTACAGTTGATTGTTCGCGATGTTACAGAACGCAAATGCGCAGAAGAAACATTAAGAGACAGTCAATATTTTCTTTCGGAATTAATAGAAAATAGCGGTGCTCTGATTTTTGTAAAGGATATACATGGGAGATACGAGCTTGTAAATAACAGGTGGGAGGAACTGACCGGAATCAATAGAGAAAAAGCACTAGGGAAAACAGATAAAGACTTATTCCCCGGTAAAATTGGTGAAGAGTTCCGTAAAAATGATTTACGGGTGATTGAGCAGGGAAGTGCCTTCGAGATAGAGGAAATGCTTGAAGATTCGAACGGTAATAAATATTTTCTTGCCATTAAATTTCCGATACGCGACAAAAATAACATTATAAGAGGCGTATGTGGAATAACCACAGAAATTACTGAAAGAAAAAATGCCGAAGAAAAGCTTCGTGTAAGCGAAGCACATTTCCGACTGCTTACCGAGGATGTTTCTGATATAGTTTGGAAACAGGATGCAAATAATATTTTTACTTATATAAGTCCTGCAGATGAACATTTACGGGGATATACTGCTGATGAAGTAATTGGTCATCACCCGTTTGAATTTTTCAGCGAAGAAAGTATTGCGTCTGTTGCTGAGATGGCTAAAAAACTGGAAACTGCAGCAATGCGCGGTGAAAATATTGAATCTGCAGGTTTCGAAGTTAGGCAGAGATGCAAAGACGGCAGATGGATATGGACAGAAATTATATCTAAGGTTGAACATGACGAATATGGGAAAGTTACCGGATTTCATGGGATAAGCCGCGACATCACTAAGCGAAAAGAAATGGAGCAAGAATTAAAACTTTCGGAAATTACTTATCGTGGAATTATTAACGAAGTTTCGGAATTAATCTATGTTCAGGATGAAGAAGGCCGATTTTTAGATGTTAATGCTCAGGCTGAAAAAATATATGGTTATAGTCGTGAATATTTTATAGGGAAAACACCAGAGTTCCTTTCTGCTCCCGGGAAAAATGATTTTGAAAAAGTTATTAAAGCAATAGAAAACGCGTTCAACGGAGTTCCTCAAAATTTTGAATTCTGGGGGATTACAAAAGATGGGCGAGTGTTCCCAAAAGAAGTTAGCGTGTCTTTGGGTACTTATTATGGCAAGAAAGCCATTATTGCAGTTGCCAGGGATGTTACCGAACGGAAGGCGGTCGAGGCTGAGCTTGAAGAAAACAGGGAAAAATACCGGGCATTAAGCGAGGCAACATTTGAATCAATCTTCCTCTCTGAAAAAGGTATCTGTATTGAGCAAAACCTTACTGCTGAAAAAATGTTCGGTTATACTTCTGAAGAAGCATTGGGCAGGTATGGAACTGATTGGATAGTTCCTGAAGACAGGGATATGGTGATGAATAATATGCTTAAAGGTTATGAAGATCCTTATGAGGCTACTGCATTAAGGAAAGACGGCACAACATTCCCATGTATGCTTCGCGGAAAGATGATGTATTTTAAAGGAAGAAAAGTCCGTGTAACTTCGCTTTCGGATATATCTGAGCAAAAACAAGCAGAACTGGCGCTTAAAGAGAGCGAAGAAAAATATCGTACCATCATTCAATATTCTAATGACCCGATTTACAGCATCAGTTCGGATTACAAATATAGATTTGTTAATGAGGCCTTTGGCAAGAGGGTTGGATTGCAGCCGCATGAAATTATAGGCAAAACTTTATACGATATCTATTCTGTTGATGAAGCAAAAAAGCGAATGAGCGTTCTTAAAAAAGTATTCGAAACCGGTGAAAGAGAGGAATATGAAGTTTCTACTGTAATTGTGTCGGGTGAACTGAGATATTACCTTTCAAAGATTGATCCTGTTAAAGATGTGGATGGTTTAGTTCATTGGGTAAGCGGTATCTCTGTTGATATTACTGAGCGCCGCACAGTGGAAGAAACCTTAAAGGAAAGCCAGGCTAACTTAGCTGCAATTATTGAAAACACAACAGATAATATCTGGGCAATAGATACTGAATATACAATTGTTTACATAAATGAAGTATTCAGGGCTGAGTTTGAGACCAACTTCGGTAAAAGTTTACAAATAGGTGATAATGTATTGGATTGTATCCCCGAAGAATTGAGATCTTTTTGGGCAGAACGATATGCGCGTGCATTGAGTAATGAACGGTTCCAGGTTGAAGATGTAATAAATACAGGCACTAAGACTTTTTATCTTGAAACTTTTTTTAATCCAATTGTAGCTGACGGAACAGTAATTGGGGCTTCAATATTTTCAAGAGATATTTCTGACAGGAAAAAGGCAGAATCTATCTTGAGCGAAAGTAAAGCCAATCTAGCTGCGATTATTGAAAATACAACCAACAGTATTTGGGCAATAAATACGAACTATGAAATTATTTATATAAACGAAGTATTCAGAAAAGCATTCTTAGCTAGTTTTGGAGTTGATCTTCAAATTGGAATGAATATGCCGGATGCGGTTCCGGAGCCTATCCGCCCACTCTGGAAATCCCGTTATGACAGGGCGTTAGCTAATGAACAGTTTACTTTTGTTGACAAAATTGATTTGGGAAATACTTTCTTATATATCGAAGTATCAATGAATCCAATTGTGGTTGATGGAAAAGTGATTGGCGGGTCATTCTTTTCAAGCGATATAACAGAACGAAAAATTGCCGAAGATAAAATCAAGAACGCTCATGATGAACTTAAAAAAATCAATTCAGAAAAGGATAAATTTTTCTCTATCATTGCCCACGATTTGAGAAGTCCATTCCATGGATTACTAAATCTTAGTGAAATGATGGCTTATGACAGTGAATCGTTTTCAATTACTAAATTTGTTAAAATCAGTAAACTTTTGAATGATTCATCGAAAAATTTGTATCAGTTATTAAGCAACCTTTTGGAATGGGCACAGGTTCAGAGGGGAGTAATAGACTTCGAGCTTAAAGAAAATCAGTTGTATGAGATAGTAACTCAGAGTATCGAGCCAATAACTCAAACTGCTTTGGAAAAAGAAATTACAATAGTCAATAAAGTCAGCGAAGACCTCATGGTTGTTGTTGACGGTAGAATGATTAATACCGTCGTGCGGAATCTTATTTCGAATGCTGTTAAGTTCACCAAAAAAAACGGTGTAATAACAATAAAGGCTGAGAAATCCGAAGGTGATATAACTACGGTTTCGGTAGCTGATACCGGTGTGGGAATGTCGAAAGAGGAAATTGATAAGTTATTCAAGATTGGTGAGAAAGTAAACTCAAAAGGTACTGCCGGAGAAACAGGTACAGGGTTGGGATTGATTCTCTGCAAAGAATTTGTTGAAAAGCATGGCGGAATAATTTGGGTGGAAAGCGAAGAAGATTTGGGAAGTA
Organism: uncultured Ignavibacteriales bacterium; assembly: GCA_903915485.1. Lineage (GTDB taxonomy): Bacteria > Bacteroidota > Ignavibacteria > Ignavibacteriales > Ignavibacteriaceae > CAIYTF01. The sequence continues at coordinate 10,124 of CAIWTC010000133.1, forward strand.
CATTCAGCTTTACAATTCCTGTAAATATTCGATAATATAGTCTCTATGAATAAAATAAATCTGAAACAGTTTTATATTATATTTGAGGATTCTAATTCTTCTTCTTTAGAAAAAATAAAAATATCTCAGTTAAAGAAAATGATGTTAAGGCAAGATTAAAAGATGTTATTAATTACGTATAAAATTACGGATCAGGAAAACTAATGAAAAAAGTATTGTTAGCCTTTTTATTGTTTCTTTCTTTAAGTACTCTGTATGCTCAAAAGCAGGGATTGGATATTATTGATTCTCTGAAGTTAAAGTTGCAGAACTCCGCCGATGATACCGGCAAAGTTAGGATGCTTGGTAAAATATCGTTTCAGTATTTTCGTTTCGATACCGACTCCGGAATAGCATATGGAGAACGGGCGCTCCGGTTGGCGGAAAAACTTCACTGGGGTTTAGGTAAAGCATTCTCTAATAATTATATAGGCACAAACTACGCAGTAAAAGGTAATCACCCCAAGGCATTGGACTATTTCAATAGGTCGCTATCCGAGTATACCTCTATTGGAGATAAGCAGGGGATTGCTTTCATCTGCAATAATCTTTGCAACTTCTACCGGATGCAGAAAGAATATCCCAGGGCTATTGAGTACGGCACTAAGGCCATGGTAATTAATCAGGAACTCAGAAGCGACGCAGAACTTTCCAAAAATTATAACAACCTCGGTTTTGTATACTGCCTGATGAACGATTATGTGAAGTCAAATGACTATTACAATAAGGGTTTGAAAATAGAGACGGACTTAAATAACCAAGAGATGATGGCAAATTTATATATTAATCTTGCCGAAAATAAAATGAAGCAGAGAGAATACTGCGATGCTCTTGATATGAGTTTGAAGGCACTAAAAATCAGCGAAGATTTAAAAATACCGTATGATTGCGCAGTCTATGGCAGTCAGGTTGGACAGATATATCTTATTTTGTCAGAGGACAGTGTTAAGATTGATAAATGCAAATTTTATTGTGCGGACAAAAAACAATATTTAGCGAAGGCTAAGGAATATTTGACGAAATCACTAAAGTTAATAGATAAAATAAATGATTTAACTTTAATTTCAGAAACTTCGCTGCTGCTATCCAAAGCATATGAAAAATCAGGGGATACAAAAAATGCACTATTATTCTATAAACAATATTCCGAGAATAAAGATTCTGTGTATTCGAAAGATAATGCCCTGCAAATTGCAGAGATAGAGAAGAAGCAAGAGGTAGAATTAAAAGACAAGCAAATAGAAATTCAGTCGCTGGAAATAGAGAAAAAAAATTCACAGATAGTTTCACAGGTAGTAGTATTTATTCTTATTTTATTGTTAGTTGCCTTCAGCTACTCTGTATATTCCAAAAAACGCAAAATACAAGCAGCGGTTATCGAAAAAGCAGAAAAAGAGCAAGCAAACAAAGTGCTTAGGGAAAGTGAAGAAAGATTCAGGACCCTTTATGAAGATTCACCTGTTGGTCTTTACAGAACAACTCCACAAGGGAAAATACTTTTGGCAAATCCATCGTTATGCAAAATGCTTGGTTACGCATCTTTTGCAGAGCTGGCGAAGAGAAATCTTGAGGAGAGTGGTTTTGAGCCTTCATATCCAAGGATGGAGTTTATTAAGAATATTGAGGCGAATGGAGAAATAAAAGATTTAGAATCGGTATGGGTCTGCAAAGACGGAAGTTTAATTACTGTCAAAGAAAATGCAAAGGTGATTTATGATTCCGGGGATAGGGCACTTTATTATGACGGAACTATAGAGGACATTACCGAAAAGAAGGACATGGTCCGTGAATTGATTGCGGCAAAGGAGAAGGCAGAATCGGCAAATAAATTAAAGGATGCGTTTATTGCAAATATGTCACATGAGATACGGACTCCTCTAAACGGGATACTTGGCGTGACAAGTGTTTTGAAGGAAATCTATTCAGAATATTCAACTAAAGATGAAGACCGGTATTTCATGTCAATAGAACGGTCCTCGGAGCGGTTGATAAAAACCGTAGACCAAATACTTAATTTTTCGCGCCTTCAGGTGGGAGACTATCAACTTAATACATCTGAACTATATCTTGTACAAATTCTTCAGAAACTTGTGGATAAATATTATTCAACTGCATCTGCAAAATCTTTGGAGTTACGGTTTCAGTCTGACTGCAAGGAGGTAGCGATGCAAGGCGATGAATATGCATTGACAACAGTCTTTGGAAACTTAATTGAGAATGCTATTAAGTTCACTGATTCAGGTTCAGTTGACATAACCTTATATAAAGATAGTAATGAACATTGGTGCGTGGATATAAGGGATACAGGAATTGGTATTTCTGAAGATTACATGAAATATCTTTTTGAGCCGTACACGCAGGAGCAAATAGGTTACAGCCGGCCATACGAAGGACTTGGGCTTGGACTCCCTATAGTAAAAAAACTTCTTGCTTTGGGCGGTTCTTCAATCTCAGTAAAAAGTAAAAAAGATTTTGGAACCCTCTTTACAGTTACATGCGGCGGAAAAAATGAAGATGCAGTTGAGGATAAAGAAGAAGCCCAAGAATTTTTTGCAATTCAGAATACTAATGTATCTAAGATTCCGGCAAGCAAAAAGATGTCTGTGCTTGTAGTAGAGGACGATGCAGTAAATCAGTTATATATAAAGTCGGTTTTATCCGGGCGTTGCGAAGTTGTAATTTCCCGCGATGCAGTTTCTGCATTTAAGGCATACAGGAGTGAGTCGTTTGACTTGATTTTGATGGATATTTCTCTTGGAAAAGGACTTAACGGGTTAGAACTGACAAAAGAAATACGGAGCGGCAAGAAAAATCCTGAAATACCAATCATAGCTGTAACTGGCCATGCATTTCCTGATGATATTAAAAAAGCAAAAGAAGCGGGTTGTAATGAATTCATTGCTAAGCCGTTTACAAGTTATCAGTTAATAGAAAAAATCGAACGGTTTATAGAGGTATAGATTATACTGTTTTAACAGATTTTAGGTTGTGAGTTAAGGATACTGCTAAAGGAAAATTTAGGGGAGCTGAATTGTATATAATAACCAAGCGGTTTCCAAAACCGTAAGTTGTTTTTGCGCTTAGCTTCGTAGAAGGAGTGCTTCGAATAGTTCCTGATTTGTTTTGTCTTTTGTCTTTCCGTAAGCGTTGGCAATGTTGCCGATAGTTCTCTGAAGCATTGAACGGGAAGATGTTTTTTCATGAGCCACACTTATCAATCCTTTGAACGCCTGCTGGTCCAGTAGCGCTAAGTCTGAGGAATAAATTAAATTCCCGTTATTGTAGCAGTCAACGAGCACCATCTCGTCTTCCTCATGACTGAAAAATCTAGCCAAAAAATGTCCGGGGAAATTACATCCTTCAAAAGGTAGTCCAAGTCTTTTACCCGTAAGCATTAGTATTGATACAAGACTAATCGGTAGTCCGTTACCTTTTTCCAAAACATAAACAAGATTGCTGTTCATGGGGTTATAGTAATCGTGGTCGGCGCCTTTAAGTTGCTTCTGATGAGAGAGAAAATGAATCAACTGAAAATGGTCTGAAGTTGTATAGAAAAGTTTATACTCTTCTGCAAGATGGTCGAGCATGTGCGGGAGTTTGCGGGAGTAATATCTGCCATTCTGATAATCACAGAGATAGCTGAGGCCTGTTTCAAGCTGCTTAAATTCATCTTCTATTTCAAGTACCGAAGGCCAAACTTTTTTCAACCAAATACGGTCGTTCTTCTCGTAGAGCGACTCAAGCAAATCTTTCCGTGGCGGGTCAAGTTGGATATCCAGATTGTAAATCTCATCTTCAAGGTTAGTGCCGAATGATTCCAGTTCTTTTAAAATAGTTTGACGGATGTCCTCCGAAGGGTCATCGAGCAAATTTATTAAATGCGGCAAATCTTTTGATTTAATCATACTGTAAAATACAAAATAAGCCGGAAAAAAATAATAGGGGGGGATTTTTGGGCTAAAATAAGCTTAGAAAATATACTTCATAACTAGCAA
>CAIWTC010000134.1 GCA_903915485.1 uncultured Ignavibacteriales bacterium
ATGCTGAAGCGGACGGCATAACTTCAAAAGAAGTAATTGAACGGTTAATAAAAGAACTTTAACTATAAGAGCAGCATCATGATAGAATTTAACAACCTCACTAAGTCTTTCGGCGAAAAGCAAGTTCTGCGCGGCGTTACCCTGAACATTGAAATGGGCGAAACAATGGTTATTGTCGGAAAAAGCGGCTGCGGAAAAAGTGTGATGCTGAAACATATCGTAGGATTACTTTCCCCCGATAGCGGTTTCGTTAAAGTTGAAGGCAAAATTGTAAGCGAACTATCACAAAAAGAATTATATAAACTCCGAACCAAGTTTGGTTTTTTGTTTCAGGGCGCAGCACTGTTTGACTCAATGACCGTCGGAGAAAATGTCGGCCTGCCTTTGTTTGAATCCGATGAACGCCCTTCACAAAAAGAAATTGATAAAGTAGTTTCCGCCAAACTCGAACTTGTCGGGTTACCCGGAATTGCTAAATTAAAACCTTCAGAGCTTTCCGGCGGAATGAGAAAACGCGTGGGACTTGCCCGCGCACTCGTCACCGACCCGCAGTACATCCTTTACGATGAACCCACTACAGGACTTGACCCGATAATGTCCGACTCAATTGATGAGTTAATCGTTGATGTCCGCAGCAAAGTTAATGCAACAGCAATAGTTGTTACGCATGACATGTTCAGCGTTCAGAATGTTGCCGACAAAGTTGCGATGATGCATGAGGGAAGAGTTCATTTTCTCGGCACCCCCGAAGAACTTTTAAACTCTAAAGATGAAATTGTTTTACAATTCATTAAAAGGACTTTGTAAAAATAACTCCGGGAAACGAGGAGTGGGAGCATGTTGTTGGAAATTATTTTATTCTTCTCAATTTTTAACTAGATTTTGAGAAATTCCTCTTTCAATTCTGTTGAATTTACTCCCTTTTTTCCTTTCGTTATTATAAATATTATTAATGTTTTTTTCGATAATGTATTATGAATGGCACTAACATAACAGAATCAGAAATTTTTCGGGAATTGCAGGCGCTCAAAAAAGAAAATGCAGCCCTGAAAGTTTCGTTAAATAAATATATAAGCGAAACAGAAAATCGCTTTCAATACATGGCGGACACAGCTCCGATGCTTGTTTGGCAGGCAGGTACTGATACTCTCTGCTATTACTTCAATCAAACATGGTTAGATTTTACCGGCCGTACAATGAAACAGGAATACGGCAACGGTTGGGCAGAAGGTGTTCATCCCGATGACCTGCAGAGATGCCTTGATATATATCTCGGTGCATTTCACGCTCACCGCAAATTCAGAATGGAATATCGCCTGCGCAGGGCTGACGGTGAGTATAGATGGCTTTCAGATAACGGTGCGCCCTGGTTTACCCCCGAGGGAGAGTTTGCGGGTTATATTGGTTTATGCGCCGACATAACAGAAGTTAAAAATGCTCAAGATATATTGGCAGAAAATAATTCCAGACTTGCCCTTGCAATGAACGCTGCGAATATAGCTTGGTGGGAGATGGATGTCCTTACAGGAGATATTACCTTCAGCAGTCACAAAGCTGAAATGCTCGGGTTTCCTCCGGAAAACTTTAAGCACTACAAAGATTTTATGAGTTTGGTTCACCCGGATGATTACGAATCCGCCATGGAGGCCATGCGCAGCCACTTCAAAGGCAAGACTGATAAATACGAAACTGATTATAGAATAAAAACTATTTCCGGCGACTATAAATATTTCCATGACATAGGCTCAATACAAAAACGCGATGCCAGTGGTATGCCTACTTATATATCAGGACTTGTAATAGATATTACTGCTAGAAAAATGGCAGAGAATTCTCTGCTTGAAAGCGAAGAATTTAACCGCACATTATTCATGAAATCGCCAGATGCTTACCTGACTATCGTTGACGGAATATTTACTGAATGTAATCATGCTACAGAAATAATGCTTCGCGGTGAAAGATCTCAGATAATTGGTCAACCGCCCGAAATACTTTCTCCTGAATATCAACCCGACGGACGAAAATCATCTTTGGCGGCAGAAGAAAATATAAAACAAGCAATAAAAAAAGGTCGGCATTCCTTTGAATGGGTACACCGTCGGTTTGACGGAACCAATTTCTTCGCTGATGTTTCTATCGCCGCGATGATGATTAATGATAAACCTGCGCTCTTCACCACATGGCGAGATATCACCGAACGCAAAAAAGCGGAAGACGAACTTAATGTGATAAACGAAGAATTGCTCGTTTCAAAATCTATGATTGAAGAAAATCTTTTTCAGCAAAACGCTTTAGTCGAAGAATTGACTGTAACAAAAGATGAGTTGGAAAAAATCAATTCAATAAAAGATAAGTTTTTCTCAATTATAGCACATGACTTGAAAAGTCCCTTCCAAGGTCTTGTTGGTTTGACGGAACTACTTGCCGATGACATTAACAGTTTCTCACTGGATGAACTTTCAAAACTTTGCCGGGAAATCAGTGACAACTCCAAGAATCTACTTAAACTTCTTATCAACTTGCTTGAGTGGGCGCGAATGCAGCAGGGAAGTATTAGTTTCATTCCCGTGAAACTTAACATTAGTAAATTGATATCTTCTAATATTGAGGTTATGAGTAAAAGCGCTGAGCAGAAAAACATTTCAATCTTGTTTGATACAGTTTCAAATTATGAAGTTTATGCAGATGAACATATGCTTAATTCAACAATAAGAAATCTATTATCTAATGCCCTTAAGTTCACTGCTCCAAACGGGAAAGTAACCGTACAAACAAAACTAGTAGATAATAGTACTTTGGAAATTTCCCTATCCGATAGCGGAATCGGAATGCCAAAGGATTTATTAAATAATCTCTTTAAGATGGATGAACAAGTCGGTCGAAAAGGCACGAGCGGTGAGTCAAGCACAGGTTTAGGATTACTGCTGTGCAAAGAGTTCGTAGAAAAACACGGCGGGAAAATCCGTGCGGAAAGCACAGAAGGCATAGGCAGCACTTTTTATTTCACGCTTCCTGTATAGAACAAAAACACATAAAGAATCAACTGCAGAGAACGCCAAGCACGCAAGGTCTTATAACAGAGAAATTAACACCTACTCTTTGCGAGCGCTGCGACCCTTGCGGTTAAATTCCTCTGATATTAATCCTAGGGCACTTAAACACAAAGGAAACTATTTCCTTTAGTTTGCTCTCATTAAAAAATCTTAGTGTCCCTTGTGAAATTTCTTTGTGTCCCTTGTGGTTAAATTCCTCTGAGATTAAATCCTAGGGCACTTAAACACAAAGAACACCAAGGGAGGCACAAAGGACACTATTCCTTTAGTTTGCTCTCTTTAAAATCTTCG
>CAIWTC010000135.1 GCA_903915485.1 uncultured Ignavibacteriales bacterium
ATTATCTCGAGAGGGGTTTTTATTTAGAACAAATATTGCGCCTCTACATGAGTAGAGGTCTAACTAAAACTCAAATTTTTAAAACTGTTTTTGAGTTTGTTTAGCCGACTTCAAAACAGGTTTATGTAAATACTTAGCCGCCATACCTCCAACTTTCCGTGGGGTCTGTGATTCAATAACCGAGAATGCATGATTATCGCAGATTGTTAAGTCAACATTTCCTACTAATGCATCACCATCAATATCTGTAGGTCCATGAGCTTCCAGTGTAGCAAATGCATCATTGTCCACCATAGTCAAATCGACATTCCCAATCAATTCATCTTGATCAACATCTCCGCTGTAAATGCACCACTTGTTGCCCTGCTGAATCATTGCATTAAACGGAAAACCAGGGATTGCAAATGCCTTATCAAGTCCTGTTGTAAAATCGTAACTAACTGTATTGCCTTTTGTGAATACTATCGGAGAGGCACTCCAAGTTGCCATTATCGATATTCCTTTTATAACAAGATAATAGCTACCCGCAGGTGCCGAATTAAATGTTGCGGTTCCGGAATAAGTTACAGAATCTAAAGTTATGTTAACTGTCTCAATATCTATGTAATCCGGCCCCGAGGCACTTGCCAATGTAGCGGTGAAAACATCTGTAACCGGTAGCGGGTCTGTATCGCTCCTGTAATATCCTTCGGGAATAAATGTAACATTAACCATCCCTTGAGCATAAGACCCCGGGAAAGAAGTAAAATCTCCAAAAGCCGTTTGTGACGAAGCGGTGATAGTATGAGCCGTTGAGTTAACAGCACCCAAATTAGTCCATGCCGATGTACTGTATAAGCCGCCAGAAAGGGCGGTCTCATCTCCAACTACATCTTCCGGCAGATATGTGAACACGACATCATAAGTAGGCGAGGTTACACCTGCTGATGTCAGTGACCAATAGCGGTTGAGATAATTTACTCCGTCTGTGACCGCACTATGTTTCGTATTGTTTAAAGATACTCCTATGGTATCAGCAGTAAATGTTCCGCTTTTAAGCGTATAAGTTACAGGTGAATATTGCGCGGTGTTTGTAATATCACCAACAGGAAATACAAAAGTATGCGGCAAGGCACCTGTAAGAATTTTTTGCACCAAACCATTTCCTGAAACCGTAATCATATTACTTGATGAAAAAGTCCCCGCGATAGTTGCAGCACTGTTCAAAATAAGTTTATTATTCCCGATATTGAATTTGCCGTTTTGAAGTGTAAGCATTCCATTCAAAATTAAATCTGAATTTAACACAAGCCCTTCAGTATTATTCAATGTTACATTTGCAAAATTTCCAAAAGATAATGTTCCGCTATTATTTATAGTCTGTTGGGCAGACCCGCCAAAAGTAATTGTATTTGCCGAAACAGGTGAAAATGTCAATGTTGTTCCCGATGCAACTGAAATATTTCCTTTTATTGTAATACCACCTGTAAGATTTAGATTAAGTACTCCCAAGGCTATTGTTAAGTTATCGCAAGTAAAAACTCCTCCACCGGTTGCACTCAGTGTAGAGCCATTATTCATCTGAAAATTAGCGTATGTCCTACCGGATAATGAAGGAGCGCTCGAACTTTCATGGCTATATGTACTCCCGCTTTTGAAAAGTACTTTGGAATTAGGGGATGTCAATGCAAACGGATTGCTTCCTAACCGGGATACAAAAGTTGCCCCCAATTCAAATACAACAGCATTAGCCGCTCCGGTGGCACCAAATATATTTCCTAAACATGCTTGCGTAAGCACGGATCCAGTTTGAAATGTAAGGCCGGCATTATCCACAGGAAGAATTTTATGGGCAGCACTATCACAGGTCATCGTTCCCGAAACAATGCCCGTTGCCAATGCTGGCAAGGCTAAACTTATAATACTAGTAGAACCGAGATTCAGCGCAGACCCTGCCGCAACGCTAAAATCTGTACCGTTAGTGTTTCCCACAGTTAGCGTAACAGCAGCAGCTGCTCTTAACTTTACTATGGTGGAATTTGAGACCAATAGTTTACCAATGGTTTCAGTAGGCAAGTTATTGATTACAAGACTACCTCCATTATTAAACTGTATAACATCAGTTGTACCGGGTGTGGTTCTTGTCGGACTCCAATTAGCAGCATCCGTCCAACTTCCGTTACTGGTCCCAACCCATGTATAGGTTAATGATTCCTGAATTACAAACGAAGAACTCACTACGGATGTGAATGAGGACGACGCCGCATTAAGCACGGCGGTATTGCTTGAACTACTGAATGTTAGCGAACTGAATGTAGCCAGTCCACTAACCGGAATAACTGAAACCGGGGTGCCGTTTAGCGCTGGACCTGTGGCAGTAATTACGACCGAAGTAATGTAATCAAGATCACGATTATTATTTGCATCGACCGCTTCAACAGTAACTGCAGGACTAACAGCTGTATTTATCATGCTCGATGATGGCTGCTGAACATACCTCAATTTTGCTGCATTAACAATTATTTTATTTGAATTTCCGCTTGTTGTGCTAGCTGCTCCTCCTGCATTAGATGACGCAAACGATGAACCCGCAGGATTTGCAGTAGCTGAAGAAATAGTAAAAGCAAACTGTTGATTATCCGTCACTGTAGTAAGGAAACTTGTGCGGACTGAAAATACTTTACTACCCCCGTCAACTGCCGCAATAGATAATCCGCTAAAAGTAATTGTTGAGGTGGGAGCAACTTCTGACAATTTTGTTGTCCCGTCAAATAAAGCTATGCTGCGCAGATTACTAGAATTTGTAACATTAAATGAAATTGAAGTTAATGTTGTCCCCTGTGCATCTGCATCAACTGCTCCGCCCCCGTCACGGATATCAAACTTTGCCGCCTCAAGTGATGCAGATGTTAATGTTGCTTCCTGGTATTGAGTGTAGTCGATATTTACAGGAGTTGTAAACGAGGCATTAGCAATTATATCCGATGAACTTGAAAGCGCAGCCTGACTTGTTGTCTGGCTGTCAGGATTATTTATTCCGGTTGAACTTAAATATTTTGTACTGCTGCTGCTTCCGTTATATTCATAAACTCTGAAATAATATTGAGTATTAGCAATAAGTCCGGTAACAGTTACTGATGAACCAACCCCATTAAACACAACCTGCTCACCCGAACCGGCATACACTTGCGATGCCGTTGGGCTTATTCCATCAGTTGGAGTGGTAAATGTATTTACTGTATTAACAACCACTACTCTACCTGCTCCATTTCCGTTTGTCCAGGCTGCTGTAACTTGAGCCGGTTGCACAGATGAGAATGTAATCCCTGAGGCCTGCGTAGTAGGAGCAGAAACTGTAGCAACACCCGTAATACTAACATTATCTAGGCCTAATCCCTGAGCTGATGTTGTAGTAGTTCCACTTGTAACAGAATAATTCCAAGCCAGATATAACTGCGACCCCGCTGTTATTGGGACACTAAGCGTCTTGTTAGAAACAGAAGTAGTTGCGCCCGGAGCAGAAGCATAACCGGCAGTAGTCGCATCTGACGCAAAACTAGTCAAGAAGTCGGTCCCGGCACTAGTCCATACACTGCCGTCAGCAGAATAATACATTTGGACACTAAACCCTATAGCATTGGTCCCGGTTCTATATTTTTCAATATCATAACTAATATTTAAACTTGTAATATTTGACACTCCTGCATTTGTAAGGGCTGTATAAACATTTACACTTTTACTAGCGGCACTTGAGGATAGTCCGCCCAACGCCCTGTCAGTCGCTGATGCAGCGACACCGGCACCATAATTATATATTCCATTTGTTGCGGTACCGCTCATAGTATTTCCCGCCGACTGTTCCGTCGCAGAAACTGCGGCAGCATATGTTCCAACAGTTCTAGCTGTTACATTTTTATCTGCCTTCCACTTAAATGGAAGTACGGCAATTGCAGTGATTCCTAAACTATCAAAGTTTTGAGTAAGCGTTAACCCTGCTGCAAAGTTTGCAGGTGATACATAAGACGATACTGTTATTGTAAATGCAGAACTGCTTACAGAATTTACCGCAGCATTTAAAGCATCGCTAATTCTGACCTTGCAATTTGTTGAAGCAGTGTTTGGAACAATCCAACTATATGTACCGGCGCTTGCCAAAGTACTCGCAATTATAACCGACCAGTTCGTACCGCTGTCAGTTGTGTATTCTAATTTTACATTCGTTACATTACTGCTTGTCCATGTGATGTTGTGAGCCGAACTTCCCGCCCAACTTTCTCCACCGACAGGTGATGTAATAGATACATTTCCCACAACTTGAGTTATAGTGAATACAGCCGCGCTCACTGATGAAGTTGCAGCATTTGCAGCATCACTTATTCTTACCTTACAATTCGAGGAAGATACATTAGGAACTGTCCAGTTATATGTGTTGGTGCTTGCTAAAGTACTTGCAATTATAACCGACCAGTTCGTACCACCATCAGTTGTGTATTCTAATTTTACATTTGTTACATTAGTGCTTGTCCATGTGATGTTGTGCGCAGAATTCCCAGCCCAACTTTCTCCACCAACCGGTGATGTAATAGATACACTTCCCACAACTTGTGATATAGTAAATATAGCCGCGCTCACCGATGAGGTCGCAGCATTAGCGGTATCACTCACGCGCACTTTACAATTTGCTGAAGCAGTATTAGGAACCGTCCAACTATAAGTGCCGGCACTTGCAATAGTACTTGAAGATATAGTCACCCAATTTGTGCCGCCATCAATTGTGTATTCAAGTTTTACTTTAGTTACACTTGTACTACTCCATGTAATGTTATGAGATGAATTCCCAACCCAACTTTCTCCGCCAACCGGTGATGTAATTGAGACAACAGGAATTGCTGAAATTGTAAATGCACTGCTGCTGATTGAGTTTACTTCAGCATTTGATGCATCGCTGATTCTTACTTTACAAATTGCAGATACAGAATTAGGAACTGTCCAACTATATGTACCCGCACTTGCTGCAGTACTTGCAATTATAACCGACCAGTTCGTACCGCCGTCAGTTGTGTATTCAAGCTTTGCATTTGTTACACTGCTGCTCGTCCATGTAATATTATGCAATGAATTAACTTGCCAATTTTCACTGCCGACAGGTGAAGTTAAATTAACATTAGTCGAAGAAAGCGTTATTGCAAAAAGACCCG
>CAIWTC010000136.1 GCA_903915485.1 uncultured Ignavibacteriales bacterium
CTTTGGCAAAAAGTATCCTGACAAAAATAAATTAACAACAATGTTTGAACTATTGGAGTCACGTGGACGAGATGCGAGCGGCGTTGCTTTTATAAAGGACGGTAGCCTTGTGGTAAACAAGGCTGCTATTCGTTCTTCTGAAATGGTTCAAACTAAAGAGTGGAAGGAGTTAGCCCTACCGGCTATCTTCATAGCCCATACCCGAATGAAAACTCAAGGTAGTGAAAAGAACAATTATAACAATCATCCAATATTTAACAAAGAAGGTCTATGTCTTGTGCATAACGGAATGATTCATAATGATGCTGAAATCTTCGGTAAACAAAAACGTGATGCAGAAGTCGATAGTGAAGCAATATTATCTGTGCTTAGTGCTAAAGGTAAAGGAGATAAAATCAAGAAAGTATTTGAAAAACTAGAAGGCAGTTTCGCTTTCGCTTGTATCGATAAGAACAATCCTGATATCCTGACTCTTGTCAAAAAGGATAATCCCATCGAGCTGTATTTCGATACAGCGGACGATATACTTTACTTCTGCAGTGAAACAGATATCATGCAAGAAGCATTGGGGATTCGTAAAGACACTAAGCGTGGGTTTAATATTGGTGAAGGCAATTATCATCATTATACAATGGAGAATAATTACTGTCTGATAGTTAATAAGGATGGAGTTGAATCTTATAAAAGATATTCACCTAAACGAGATGACTGGAGATATAATGCATTTTACGGAGACTCTCATCGAGAGACTTCAGAGGATCTCCTTGTAGAATGTCCTTGGTGTTTTGCTATGACAACATATTATGAAGGGAAACTATTTAATCGTTGCGAACATTGCGGGCAACCACTTGAAGAAGAGGATTTATATGTATAGTCCTAAAATTGATGAAAAGCTAATCCCTGCCTTGTATCAACTTAAACAACTAACAAACAAGCCTATGACTAAAATGGTCAACGAGGCTGTAATAGAATATTTACTTAAACGAAAGGAGATTAAAAATGATGAACAACGAAATAGTTCTAACTAACTAAAAGCGGCTAGCAAAGTAATAAAAGTGATAAAAAAAGAATTAACACCTAAGGAGGAAAAGAAATCATGCAGTGGTTAATTATACTAATTGAAATTGCAGCAGCTGTTGCAATTGCCGTACTTAATGAACAAGATAACCAGGAGAACAAGAAATGAACGAAGGAGAAATATTCCTTAATGAATTACTTGCTGAAGCTGAGGCTAAAGAGGAACAGCAGACGGAAGCTTATTACGATTTACTGTTAATGCAGATAAGTGAACTTCAGGAGAAAATAGCTCATAACTTTGCAGAAGCTGAGAAAGAAGTAAAAATCATTAACGACTGGGCATTAAATAAAAACCATGCTTTGCAAACGAAAGTCGAATGGCTGGAATTAAAACTCGAATATTACATTCGTGAACGAAAAGAGAAAACAATTGATCTGGCACATGGAGTTTTGAAGTGTCATAAGAAACCTGACAAGGTAGAAATTTCTGACATGCAGTTGTTTCTTGCGAATGCTTCGAGCGAATTACTCACAATCGTTCCTGAGCAGGTTAAACCTGATTTATCAAAAATCAAACAGTACACAAAAACCCACCCTGTGCCCAAAGGCGTGACCTTAGTCCCGGGTGTGGAAGAATTTTCATATAAACTAAATAAACGAAAGGAAGAAGATTATGTCGGAGAAAACACCGAAACTGGAACTGCCGCTTAATATCCCAGTAACGATTACCCTCCTCCAAGATCAACCCGTTTGTGGAAATTCACAATACGGTCCATACTATTTGTATAACATCGTTAACGGCGACGGTCAGACACCTCGTTCATTTTTCGCAGCTCCAGAAGTTCATGAAAAACTAAAAGAGCTCAAAAAAGGTGATCGAGCAAAATTGCTGAAGAAAGCTGAGCAACGAGGTTCAAAGATCATAACCGTATATGAAGTGGAAGTTGAGAAAACACAACAAACATCAGCTACTGCGGTTATCAATAATGGATCTAACGATAATTTCTTTGAGCTCATGTTGCAATCGTGTAGAGATGCTGTTAAAATACAGAATGAATTGGGTGGACTTATGGATCCAAAATCTGTAGCTGTGACCCTTTTTATCGCAAGAAGTCGTGTGACAGCGAACGGATTTGGAGGTTGAGATGACATCAGAAGTCGAGAATAAACTTTACAAATACTTATTCCCCGTTCAGGAGAAAAAGGTATATTTCGAGGGTGAGGATGGCAGTGCTATCCTTGCCCCTTCTTATAAAGCTATTACCCGTGAAGATGACGGAAAGCTAATATCTGTTATGAGTGATACGTATAAACTTGTACCTAACTCTGAAATCATTAAACCGTTAATGGAACAATTAGCAAACCTTGATAATAAATGGTACATCGATGATACACATAGCTTTGTAATAGATAACAGGATGCGATTGCAAGTTACGTTTCCGGAATTAACATTTAATGATGGCAGAAGTGATATAGCTTTATCGCTCTTTCTTCATAACAGTTATGACGGGAGTGAAGGAATACGCATGATGTGGGGTGCTATAAGATTTTTATGCTCAAACGGAATGATACTAGGGACAGTACTCAGTAAGTTCTATGCAAGGCATACAAAAGGTATAAATCTTAATAACATATCAGAACAATTGCAGCAGACCTATGATCAGATACCAATTATCAGTGAACGGATTTCCATACTTCAGAACCTGGATATTCCAAAATCACTTACAGAATCAATAGAAAAGAAGCTGGGCAAGCATATTATAAAGCATGTTCAGGAACAGCCAATCGCTGATAGTCAGTGGATTCTTTATAATTATCTTACTTACTACATTTCACATATCGTGGAGAAAAGACTTCGGGCTGCGTATCAGATGGAAGTGAGTAAAATATTTGCCTTATGAAGCTCCAAAGAGAAGGTTTTACTTCTCTTTAACTAAAAATCGTTGGGTATATGAGGTACAAATAGTTTATTTTGAGGTATAATTAGAACATTATTGTAATTATGTTGTTTACAAATAAAGTTAAATTAGAACCAACAATTGAGCACAGATACTTTTTCGATATTTTCTAAACAAATGCGTGAGATTTAACTAGATGAAAAATAAATCAACTATATTTATCAGATTAATTTTTAAGAGTGAATATTAAGAGTCAACAAGGGACTAGTATATAACATGATTTTGTATTTGTAAAGAAATTGTATAAGTAGAGGGAATC
>CAIWTC010000137.1 GCA_903915485.1 uncultured Ignavibacteriales bacterium
ATATGCACAACTGTATCAAAACAAAAGAATTAGAACATTCTATGTCTTGCTTTTTAGTTTCTTTTTTTACTATAAGGCAAGCGGTTTCTATTTAGGGATTCTTCTATTTACTCTTGGTTTTGATTTTTGGATAGCACTCAAAATATCAGCGGCCGAAAGTAAATTGGTAAAAAGGCTTTGGTTGCTTTTGTCACTAATCAGCAGTCTTGGGTTATTAGCATATTTTAAGTACACTAATTTCTTTCTGCAAAACTATTCCGCATTGATGTCGAAGGAATTTATACCGCTTAACATATTCCTGCCAATAGGGATATCGTTTTATACTTTTCAAACTTTAAGTTATGTTATTGATATTTACAGAGGGGAAATTGAGGCAACGCATGATTTTTGGGATTATTGCTTTTATATGACTTTCTTCCCTCACTTGGTTGCGGGTCCAATCGTGCGCGCAAAGTTTTTTCTGCCGCAGCTTCAAAAACCGGTGGAACTTAAATCGAATGACATATATGAGGGACTTTTTCTTATTATAAAAGGACTAATCAAAAAAGCAATTATTGCAGATTATATATCGCAATATGTGGATATAGTTTTTGGCTCTCCGATGGGATATAGCGGGTTCGAAAATTTAATGGCCGTGTATGGTTACACTCTACAGATATATTGCGATTTTTCGGGGTACTCAGATATGGCGATTGGTATTGCCAAACTTATGGGATACGAACTGGGCGACAACTTTTATCGACCGTATCAGTCAATTAATATTACTGAATTTTGGCGCCGGTGGCATATATCTTTGTCTTTCTGGTTAAGGGATTATTTGTATATCCCAATGGGCGGCAATAGGAGAGGCAAAATACTGCAATACCTTTTTCTGTTTCTTACAATGCTTATTGGCGGGCTATGGCATGGTGCCAGTTGGAAGTTTATCTTTTGGGGTGCTGCGCATGGTGTGGGACTGATGGTGCACAAAATGTTCGCTCCGCTATTCAAGAAAAAAGTTTTTGAATGCAAGATATTCAAGTACCTAAGTTGGGCCCTGACATTTCATTTTGTAGCCTTTCTTTGGATTTTCTTCCGGGCCTCTGATTTTAATACAGCATGGCAGGTAGTTAATCAAGTTATATATCACTTCGATAAAGCTTTTATTCCTCCGTTCTTAGCCGTTAGAAGTTTGTGGATTGGGCTTTTGATATTCGGATTTTCAACCCACTTTATTCCTATGAAGTGGAACCCTAACATATCAGAATACTTTTTGAAACTCCCTCTTTTTGTTAAGGCAATAGTATTTTTTATTGTTGTGCAACTAGTTATACAAATGAAAAGCGCTGAAGTTCAACCATTTATATACTTTCAGTTCTGATTTGTGATACTAAACAGCCGATTGTAACTTTAGGTTGAAGGGATGTCTGTTTTTATTGGGTTTGGAATTTTATGACTCTCCCCAAAATCAAATCTACTCTTCTTGATAATGTTTAGCGAAATATGATGGTGTGACGCCGCTGTGTTTTTCGAAGGTGCAACTGCAGGAACTGCAGTTGTTGAAT
>CAIWTC010000138.1 GCA_903915485.1 uncultured Ignavibacteriales bacterium
TCGGAGTATTTTATTTTATGAGTTTGTTCTCTTATACTGATAAATTTGTTGATAGGCATTGTGGGGTTAATAGTAATGATATATCTGAGATGCTTGAGGTCGTTGGAGTTAATTCTCTTGATGAATTGATAGGCCAGACAGTTCCGGCTGAGATTAGGTTACCTGAACTACCTGAGATTCCTGAGGCCATTTCGGAAAAAGAATTTCTTGAATACATTTCTACACATGCTTCTAAAAACATTGTCGCAAAATCCTACATTGGCTTAGGTTATTCTGAAACAATTCTTCCACCGGCGATTCTACGCAATATACTTGAGAATCCGGGTTGGTACACTCAGTACACACCGTATCAGGCTGAGATTTCACAAGGCCGTCTTGAAGCTCTCTTAAATTTCCAAACAATGATTTCAGATTTGACATCACTCCCTATTGCGAATGCATCACTGCTCGACGAAGCCACAGCCGCAGCTGAAGCAATGATTATGCTATATAGCAATAATCGTGCACCATCCACGACAAAACGAAATAAGTTCTTCGTTTCGGATTCTCTCTTTGAGCATACCATTGATGTATTAGAAACACGCGCTGAACCACTTGGTATTGAAATAGTAATTAACTCAATTGACAAAATAGAGTTAGACGATTCGTATTTTGGGTGCATCTTTCAATTCCCCGATGCTTATGGGAATGTTTCAGATTACAGTAAATTTATTGGGAAATGTGCTGCTATGAATGTCTTGACTGTTGCAGCGGCTGATTTATTATCTTTGGCTATATTTACTCCTCCCGGAGAATTTGGAGTTGATGTTTGTGTTGGCTCCACACAGAGATTTGGAATCCCGATGGGATTTGGCGGTCCTCACGCAGCATTCTTTGCTTGTAAGGATATTTACAAAAGAGTGGTACCTGGTAGAATTATTGGAGCGTCAATTGATTCAGAAGGCCGAACCGCCTACCGTATGGCTCTACAAACACGGGAGCAGCATATAAAACGGGAAAAAGCAACAAGTAATATTTGTACAGCCCAAGTGCTACTCGCAATAATGGCTTCTATGTATGGTGTATATCATGGACCCAACGGTCTGAAAAATATTGCTATGAGGATTTGGAGAATTACTCACTTCCTTAATAATACTCTCTCAGAATTAGGCTATAAGCAAATAAATTCTAAATACTTTGATACTCTAAATTTAGAAGTTGAAAATACTGTATTGAACATCGTTAGAACTAACGCTGAATCTCTTGGAATTAATTTGAGGTATATTGATGACACTCATATCGGCATATCAATAGGTGAAACCGTAAATTATAATGATGCAGAAAAATTGATATCTATATTTAGTGAAGCAATAAATCTTTCTGTTGATTCGAAAAGAATTGATGAATTAGCTATTCAATGTGAAAGTGCTGAGCCGAATTATCTTGTGCGAAGTTCCAAATACTTGCAGCATAAAATATTCAATTCTATTCACACCGAGACTGAATTGATGCGGTATGCCAAGAAATTAGAGTCAAGAGATTTATCACTCACTGCATCTATGATTCCTTTGGGCTCATGTACTATGAAATTGAATTCTGCATCTGAAATGTTAGGTATATCGATGACAGGGTTTACCGATATTCATCCGTTTGCTCCTGCATATCAAGTCAAAGGTTACACTGAACTGATAGATGAATTAGCTTTATATCTTGCTAGAATAACTGGGTTCGATGCTGTATCGTTCCAACCGAATTCAGGCGCGCAAGGGGAATATGCCGGGTTATTGGTGATGCGAAACTATTTCATTCATCATAAAGAATATGCAAGAGATGTTATATTGATTCCGTCATCTGCACATGGGACTAATCCCGCTAGTGCTGTTATGGCAGGGATGAAGGTTGTCGTAGTAAACTGCGACGAACGGGGAAATATTGATGTTGACGACTTGCGGAATAAAGCAATTCTAGCGAAGAATACTTTAGCAGGTCTTATGGTTACTTATCCTTCTACGCACGGAGTTTTTGAGGGTAGCATTAATGAGATATGCAATATTATTCATGATTGCGGCGGATTGGTTTACATGGATGGAGCTAATATGAATGCTCAGGTGATGCTGACACAACCTGCACTGATTGGTGCGGATGTATGTCACTTGAATTTACACAAAACATTTGCAATTCCACATGGCGGCGGCGGACCGGGAATGGGACCTATTTGTGTAACTGAAAAATTAAAACCATTTTTACCCGCGCATAAATATTTTAGAACGAATGATGTTAGTGCCAAGGCAGTGTCCGCAGCGCAATATGGCAGCGCGTTGATACTAATCATTTCTTTAGGTTATATCAAGATGCTCGGGAAACATGGGCTAAAGCACGCAACATCTGTAGCAATACTTAATGCCAATTATCTTAA
>CAIWTC010000139.1 GCA_903915485.1 uncultured Ignavibacteriales bacterium
AAACCGGTAGTGGCATGTGAAAATGAAGACGGTACCCATCCTAAAGTTGAATGACACTTCACACAATCTTTTGACATTCCCACCGCAGTATGGCTAGGATTTACTGAACTATTAAAATTTGACTGATGACAGTCCACGCATGTGGTGGGTGCCGGATTAGGTGAAGTATGGCATTGATTACATTTTGCAGTAGTATGCCGTCCGACCAATTTATATGTCGTGTTGACATCATGATTGAAACTCGTCGGAGTCCAAGTTTTTCGATTATGACAGGACTCACAGTTTGATGACAGTTTCTGCAAAGAGTGATTGGACGCAGAATAATCTTTTTGATGACAGGTCAGACACTCTTTATTCAATCCTTTGAAATTTGCATTTTTATGGCAATCGAAACAGTTGTCTCTTTTGTGCCCATCCGTGAGTGGGAAAAAATCATGAGAACCTATTGTTCCGCTACTCCATGCACTACTTGATACGCTATGACATGATTGGCACTCTTTCGAAAAACCGGAAGCGGCATGATTTGGCATCTTGGCTTCCATATAATTTTTCAAATGACAATCCACGCAATTTATTCCCAATGGTTGAAAATCCAGCGATGAATATGCGGCATGACAGCGATTGCAATCTGCGGCAGCATGCTGTCCAAGAAGCGGGAACCTGCTTCCCTGATGAAGCAGATTAATATTCTTAACAACCCAATTATCAGTTGAATGACACTTTGAACACTCAACCGATACAGAATTCTTATGAATATCTTTATGACAGGAAATGCATTCCTTGCTTGCCGTGCTGAAGGCTAGAGATTTGTGGCAATCCCTGCAATCATTTAACTTATGCTGACCGGTTAGCGCAAACCCGGTGGAAGCATGATTGAATAACATAGAATTCTTATTTACCTTCCAATTATCATTTGTATGACAATTGCTGCAATCCAACTTAAAGCTTTTCCCATGAGGCGACTGGGCAAAACATAAGCTAGCAAATAAAACCACTAAGAATGACAAGTTGCGCATTTTACGGGTCCTAATTTATACTTAATGAATACTGAATTATTTTCACTGACTTGTTTATGACATTTTACACAACTGACTTTTTCATGTCCTCCCGTTAAAACAAAATCTGCATTAGCATGATTAAATTTTACGGGTTTCCAAGAATCAAAGTCATGGCAGCGTACACAATAGTTACTTTTTGGCTCTCTAAATTGACCATAATGAACATCGTTATGACAAGTCAAACAATCATTCACTAAGGACGCAAATACCATTTCAGATTTAGAGGTTTTCCCTTTGGGAGTATGGCAGACAGAACAAAGTATATTTGAATGCTTACCTAATAAAATAAATTCTGTTTTTGAATGGTCAAAGGAAACTTCGTTCCACTGCGAAATTTTATGACACGACTGACACTTTGCGCTGGGGAGATATTTTTCTATGATTTCTTTGCCATGGAAATTAGAATGACAATCGACACACTTGGTACGGGAGTTTATAAATTTCCATTTAGCATCTGTCATATGACAATTCTTACAAGGAACAGCAAGATGAGTCCCTTCAATTTTAAATTTTGCCAAGTTGTGTTTTTCAAGTGTAAAATCAGATGGCACAAATGAATTATTGTTGTGGCAGTCATCGCAATGTTTTGAAGCACCATTTGTTATAAATTCACCTTCATGATAATCTTTATGGCAATCATTACATTCATCATGTTTCAATTTCAGTTTGAAAGATGCGCCATGACATTTTTTACAATCAAGGTTTACATGTGCGCCAATTAACTGAAACCCGGTTTTCGAATGATTAAATTCGCTCTTCTTGAATTCTTTAAATGAATTATTAGTGTGGCACTGTAAACAGTTCACGCCAAATTTTCCAGAATGGATATCTTTATGGCAGTTAGTACAACTGATAAAATTTATTCCCTTAAATTTTTGAAACTGCTTACCATTTTTGGTTTCAACCGTATGACACTTTATGCACTGAACAGTCGTATGAGCACCTGTCAACTTGAATTCAGAGCTATTATGATTAAAGTTTCCCGCAGGCTTAAAGTTGTCGTTATTATGGCATGAACTACATTTATCACCAAGTGTTTTTTGGTGCGGGTCATTGTGGCAGTCAGCGCAATTTCTGCTTAATCCGAGATATGTACCTGAGGATTTCTTCGAAAGTTTTTGTCTAATAAGTGAATTATTATGGCACTTTTCACATTCAAGTTTGGCATGTTTTCCCACAAGATCATATTTTGCCAAAGCGTGGTTAAATGTTTTAGGGTCAAAACGAATCACATTAAAGTCCCTGCCATGATGATCGTTATGACATGACCAGCAATTCTTACCCTTAACATTTTCTGATGAGTGATAACCTCTGCCCTGATTAATCAAGTTTGCAATTTCTGAATGACAGTCCAAACATCTGCTATTTTGCAAATGCTTTCCAAGTTCATGACATTTTGTACAATTAGACATTCCCTCAAGACTTTGATGCGCCCTACTTAAATCTCCCGGCGATATTTGCGCCAACATAGATGATGATAATATAAAGAGGAAGATTATTATTCGGGGCATATGGTTGGTTCTCAGTTATGAGAGAGTATGGCTTCGCCAAATTTCTTAGTAATAGAAATACCGACTTTTTCCAGGAACTGAGTTGGGACCTCACCACCGGCAAAAATGTATACCAACTCATTCGGAATTTCGACTATCTTCCCCGAAGTTTCAATCACCACAGAAGAATCCTTAATTTCCTGAGTAGTTGAATTGAATAAGATGTTTATTTTTTTAGAGTCAGAATATTCCATTATTCTGGCTGCATTAGTAGGCTTTAGCCTTGAGAATCCTTCGCTGCGATAAGATAGAGTAACATTTTTATTTTCATCTGCCAATATCATAGCTGACTCAACCGCGGAATCTCCGCCGCCAACGACTAAAATTTCTTTTTCGGTAAGAATATCAGGCTCAAGCAATCTATAATATACCTTTTCTTTGTCTTCTCCCGGGATACCCAATTTTCTAGGAGTTCCCCTTCTTCCAATTGCCAGAAGAATTGACAAACTAGTGTATGTTGATTTTGAAGTATGGACAGAGAAAACATCCCCATCTTTTTGGATGTCTAAAACTTTTTCTAGTTCGTTTACATTTATATTATTTTTTGACAGAATCGTATTCCATAAAGACAAAAGCTCGGGCTTAGATGTATTTACTAATTTAACTTTGCCGTGCATAGGCAACTCGACCGGTGATGTCATTACAAGCTTTGCTCTTGGGAAATGATTAACCGTACCCCCTAAAGTATCTTGCTCGATTAACAGGAAATTCAACCCATTTTTTTTTGCAGTCAATGCTGCGCCGATACCGGCGGGACCTGCTCCAACAATAATAATACCGTATTGCGCAGAAATATTTTTATCAATTCTCTTAATAATTGAATCAGTGGCCTGCTTTCCCTGCTCGATTGCATTTTTGATTAACCCCATCCCCCCCAATTCACCTGCAACAAACATCATAGGTACATTAGTTTCAAACTCTTGACTAAGATGAGGAATATCCACTCCTCTCTTTTCTGTGCCTATGAATAGAGAAATGGCCTGAACAGGACATGCATGAAAACAAGCACCGTGCCCGACACATCTGGATGCATTTATAGCAACTGCTTTTCCACTTAGTATCCCAAGGATATCTTTTTCCGGGCAAGCGGTAATACATGCGCCGCTGCCGATGCACATTTCTTCACTTACAACAGGATGAAGAGAAATAGGCTCATAAAGTCCGCTGACTTTCGCTTTTTCAATTTTTTTCTGAGTTTCACTCGATTTTCTGGAAGTAATTTTAAAATACATAACAATAACAATCAAGACTATTGAAATGACTGTTCCGTAGATAATGAGAGATTCTAAATATTGTTCCATATCGGAGAAAGAATCCTATATTAAAAAATCCAGTGCGCGCCAAAAGTGATCGCTATTGCTACATGAATAAGCATAATTGCGAACATTGAGATAGCAAAAGGTAAATGAAAGACATGCCAGTAATGAAAAAACCTGTGCATTACTTTTAGTAGCCTAATTCTCTGAGAAAGGACAATTTTAGATTTAATTAAGGAAACAATTTCGATTTTCATCTTAATATTTAGTCCCTTAATATGTTTCAACTCTTTCCTAACACTGCGAAGTTTTGCATGTCTTATCAAGAATCCATTAACTAAAGTTTTCCAACCCTTCTGTCCTGATTTTATAGAATTAATAGCTTCAGATTGAATTATAAGTAAATGAGATAATGTTTCCTTATCAAGGTTAAACTCATTTTCAAGCCTTTTGGAAAGTTGTGCATCAAGGTCTTCAATTTCGTTAATGCTCATCTCACTTCCGGAAATTGTTCGTGGTATTTGCAGGTATAAATACCTCCCAACAAATCCGCTTAAAACAACAATGACCATACTCCAAAAACTTATAGCCACAATTCCGCCAAATTTAAATGCGGTATGAAACAAAACTAAAATTGGTCCAACGGTACACAAAAATATGTGAAGTTCAAGCCAATATTTTAAGACCCCAAAAGAGAAATACTTTGATGAGCGTTTCCTAAGCATATAAACCAAAACACCAACAATTATCATTAATGTACCGATGATGCCATAACCATGTCCTACTACCCCGCCTGATTTCAGCAACTCATGATTTGTCTCATCAAGAGGCCGCTCAGCTAGCGGAAGGGAATAATAAGAATACCCTTTTTGCGAGAGCAAATAAATCACAAGTATTCCTATAAGGAAAAAGAAAGCTACATATAATCTATGACCGGTTTTACTCACAAACAATGACCTTCTGGATTAGTATATAAATTAAAACTAGAAAAGTTTAGCCGTTTAAAAACCATGAATGCTGGGCATTCGTTGATACCAAAATTTTATTAAGGCAACTCGAATACATCGAACGATTCATTATACCGTAACAAAAAATATTCAACCGTAATATAATAAGTTTTATTAATTTAAGCTCAGTTATAGACTTTTATTGAAATAAAAACTTAACCCTGGAAATATTCCGATGAATATCGATTCACTAACTACAAAAAACCTATTCCAGGAAGTTTTCAAATATTTGCATAATTATCAATAAAATCAGAACAAAAATGACACTGCTCTACGCATCATAATATAAGTTTACCAAGCTTTAGTGCAGCAAAAAGTAGATTTATGTATAAGACCAATAATGATTTGGTGTTATAATTATTATAGAAGGCCAAATTTACTCAATAGAAGCATATGAAAAAAGATAAACACAGTTAGATTAAAGATAAACACAGTTAGACTAAGGTTAATTAACATAGAATTGCGAGCCAATACCTAGTAAATATACGGGGAAAGTGATTATTTATGCTAAATAGCGTAGTTTTCAAATATTAACATAATTAATCTTTGCCACTAGCTATTATTGTGCTTTTCCCATATTCCCTGCTGCAAATATTAATATTATAATGGCCTCAGATATCGCAATTTCTATTTACGCTTAAGTCGGGAAATAGCTCATTGGTTCTTTGTTAAAAAAATCGTTTACCTTCATATGCCTACCAAAGCTAAAAAGTATTTTGCCCGATGTGATTATTCTCATTTTGAAAAACGATTTTTTTTTGTATTTTCTACTCTACATCGAGAATAAAGAGAGCATTTTATAATCCCATTTATCAAATTGGAATTTATGAACAAAGAATCAGTAAAAACATCGAACAATTGGCACAGCCTAACAATTGAAAAAGTCTATGAAAAACTTAGGTCACATAGCCTAGGTTTAAACCAAGAAGAAGTCAGCAGCAGACTGATTGAATACGGCCCAAATGAATTAATCTCGGAGAAAAAAGAGTCCGCGATAAAATTATTTTTCGGTCAATTCTTAAACTTATTGATCATAATTTTAATAATCGCTGCTGCAATTTCATTTATGACCGGTGATAAAATTGAAGCCCTTTCAATAATAATAATCGTCGTGTTAGCGGGAGTGTTAGGATTTATCCAGGAATTTCAGGCAGGAAAGGCAATTGATTCACTTAAGAAAATGGCATCACCCCGTGCACATGTTGTTCGCAATGGCGAGGAGATGGAAATTCTTTCCGGTAATATTGTCCCAGGTGATATAATAATTCTAAAAACAGGTGATAAAATCCCCGCTGACGGCCGCCTTATCGAATCAAATAATTTAAGAGTGGAAGAATCCTCTCTCACCGGCGAATCTCTCTCATCAAATAAAACAAACAATACTATCCCTGAAGAAAATGTACCGTTAGGCGACAGAAAAAATCTCGTATATATGGGAACCGCAGTTTCATTTGGCCGCGGGAAAGCAATAGTAACTTCAACAGGCATGGATACAGAATTCGGCAAGATTGCGACAATGCTTCAGAGTACAGAAAACAGGAAGACCCCACTTCAATTAAACTTAGATGAATTAGGGAAAAAACTTGGAATTTTCTCAATCGTCTTAGCAGGATTAATGTCAGCAATAGGGCTGTACCGTATGGGGATTTATGATTACGAACATATTGCGAAAATGTTTACTTGGGGTGTTGCATTAGCAGTTGCAGTTATTCCTGAAGCACTGCCGGCAGTTGTAACTATAAGTCTAGCGCTGGGCGTAAGACGAATGGTTAAAAGAAGAGCACTTGTCAGAAGACTACCCGCAGTTGAAACCCTAGGCGCAACTAACATAATCTGCTCAGATAAAACAGGCACGCTAACTCAAGATGCAATGACCATCCGCAAAGTGTTTATTGATAATAAGATATTAGATGTAACCGGCGGCGGATATAAGCCGGAAGGTCAAATACTTGATAGCAGTGGAGTTGAAGTTAAACTTGAAGAATCCACAACACTTTATGAGTTATTAAAAAGTGGAGTTCTATGCAGCGACACTATTCTCAAACGACTTGGTGACGGTGAATGGGACATCATGGGTGACCCGACTGAAGGTGCACTAGTTGTTCTCGCAGAAAAAGTAAGCATGCATGTGGAAATTGTTCGAGCCGAAAATACACGCATTGATGAAATTCCATTCTCTTCTGAAACAAAAAGAATGACTACGGTAAACTTGCATGGTAATAAGACGACTGTTTATTCAAAGGGCGCCGTTGAGGTTTTATTAAATGGTTGTGAATATATTTTAGAAGATGGGAAACCGAGAGAAATAACTAATGCGGATTTTGAAGCAGTTATGAATGCTTCAATTCAGATGAGCAATTCAGCGCTTAGAATACTAGCTCTCACGAAGAAAATTTATGACCCGCGACATGATTCAATTGAGACAGTTGAAAAGGGAATGACTTTCATAGGTGTCGTAGGAATGTTCGACCCGCCAAGAATGGAAGTTGCAGAAGCAATTAAAACATGTTTTGCTGCTGGCATTCGTCCAATAATGATAACAGGAGATCATAAAGCAACAGCAGTGGCAGTCGCAAAAGAGCTCGGCATCATGAAAAAAGAGAACGCTCTTTCAGGCACTGAACTTGAAATGCTTAGCGATGATCAATTTGATTTGGCGGTTGACAATACCGTAGTTTATGCAAGAATTTCTCCTGCACATAAAATGAAAATTGTTGAAACGCTAATGCGTAAAGGAAACATCGTAGCAATGACCGGTGACGGAGTAAACGATGCCCCCTCCTTAAAGAAATCCGACATTGGAATTGCAATGGGCATAACAGGAACGGATGTAAGTAAAGAAGCGGCAGATATGATTCTTACTGATGATAACTTTGCTTCAATAGTAAATGCAATTGAAGAAGGAAGAAGCATCTTTGAAAACATCCGTAAGTACTTAGTGTTTCTATTAAGCGGAAATATGGGAACTGTTTTTGCATTAGTTTTTACAATGCTTGCAGACTTACCTATCCCATTAAGCGCGGTTCAGATTCTTTTCATCAATTTTATCATGGACGGACTTATAGCAATTGCATTGGGGGTTGAACCGCCTGAATACGGCATAATGACCCGCAAGCCCCGAAATGTAAAAGAAGGCATCCTCAATAGAGATACATTGGTCTATATTGGCTTCATCGGCGGCTTAATAGCCTTCGTAACGATTGGAGTTTATGTTTGGGGGATGAATGCTAAATTTGATGGTAAAGTTCTAAGTGATGTGCAGAAAACATCGATGTTCTTTTATGCTCTTATTTTCGCTCGCTTGGTAAATGCATTCAATTGCCGTTCTTTAGAGCAATCAGCATTTAAGGCTAAATTGTTCAGTAACAAAGCACTACTGATAAGCGTATTTTTTACTCTTACTCTGTCCGTAGGGATAATGATGGTGCCAAGTTTGCAGAAAGCGTTTACACTTGAATGGCTCCCTAATAAAGCATGGATTGGCCTGATTGCAGCATCATCAATAGTACTACTGATAGTTGAAGTTTGGAAAATGCTTATAAGGTCAAACTCACGAGCCTAAATATAATAAACGCTTAAAAGCAGGCTCTTATTTAGTCATTGTATATAATATTTTTTTTGATTAGATTTTAGTTAATTAATAAAAACTTCTTTCTTTAGAGTGGGAAAGAAGTTTAATTTATTCACAAGTACACAAGGAGATACACATGAGGAAACTCAGCGCATTAATAGCTTTTGTTTTATTTTTTAGTTTCAGCGGCATAATGAATGCACAGACACAAGAAGTAAAGAAAGAAAGCAAAGGCGAGAAGAAGACCGAACAGGTAGTCAAAAAAGTAAAGAAATCGTCAAAGAAATGTGACGCTTGCCCTGAAAAGAGCAAATGCAGCACAGAAAAAAAAGCAGAAGAAAAAGACAAAAAATAAGTTTTAGTTTTTCTTTAACCGGCACTTCCCTAAAAAGAATTGCCGGTTTTTTTTATTTATACCGGTCACTCCCCATTTGAATATATAGTTACATTCCCCGCCTTAATCGTCT
>CAIWTC010000140.1 GCA_903915485.1 uncultured Ignavibacteriales bacterium
CAAAAGATATTTTATTGTTGACTAAAATTGATAAGCCGCAAATACTAAAGAATTTATTCCAAATAGGATGTGCTTATTCCTCGCAATTGGTTTCACTTACAAAAGTACTTGGCCAACTTCAAGATGTCGGCAACACAACTACATTATCACATTATCTTGCTTTGCTGGATAGTTCAGAGTTGATAAGAGGTCTCCAAAAATTCAGCAAGGAGTTAATTAGAAGAAAAGCATCTA
This sequence comes from uncultured Ignavibacteriales bacterium, assembly GCA_903915485.1. Lineage (GTDB taxonomy): Bacteria > Bacteroidota > Ignavibacteria > Ignavibacteriales > Ignavibacteriaceae > CAIYTF01. The sequence continues at coordinate 235 of CAIWTC010000140.1, forward strand.
TCCCAAAATTTCAGGTATTCAATACTGCTTTAATAACAGCGCAAAGCAGTAAAAGTTTTTCTGAAACTTTAGGGGACTCTGCATACTGGGGACGCTTAGTTGAATCAGTCGTCGGAGCACACTTGCTAAATTCTTCAGTAACTGAAGGTTTCAATATATTCTATTGGCGGGTAGGCGATGACGAAGTGGACTTTATATTGACAAGAGGAGAAAAAGTAATAGCACTTGAGGTTAAGAGTAATGCTGATTCAAAATCAAAAGGGCTTGCTTCGTTCAGCAAATTATACAATGTTTCAAAAAGCATTTTGATTTCCAATAATGGACTGAGTTGGAAAGACTTTATTAAAATATCACCTTCTGAATTGTTTTAAACTCTGAGGAATAAAGGCTAATATTCCAAATTACGGACTCAGTGTAATAACATTGATTATGCTGTGTTTCGTAAATAGTGGGGGATGTATATTTTGCGCCCTCGATTTTTGCTTAAATTATTATTAAAAATCTTCTTACCTTTTAAATTATAATATTCTAAATGTTAAGGATTCATATGAAACTATTCTCATTGACATTATTAGTTCTGCTTATGAGCTATTCATTTCTCTCATTCGCTCAGGATAAAAACACTACCAAAGGTGTTTTTATTGATGTGAAAGAAGGATTTTATGAGGAGATACTTAAGGGACTGAATGATTACACTCCATCTAAAGAAACAAAAAAAGTTTTCAAATTAGATTTCACCGGCATTGAAATCCCTTCCTCTGTTGATGAATGTTCACCTAAGTGGCATAACTTCCCGATATCGCAAGGAAGAACCGGAACCTGTTGGTGCTTTTCAACTACTTCATATTTCGAATCAGAAATTTATAGAATACATTCTAAAAAAGTAAAACTTTCGGAGATATATACAGTTTATTGGGAATATGTAGAGAAGGCATTGCGCTTTGTGAATAAAAGAGGGAAGTCTGCTTTCGGCGAAGGTTCCGAAGCAAATGCTGTCCCGAGAATTTGGAAAAAATACGGAGTTGTTCCAAGTGCAGTTTATACCGGTTTAGCTGAGGGACAAAAATTTCATGACCATCAGGAAATGTTCCGCGAGATGAATACTTTTCTTAATGGACTAAAAACTTCTAATGATTGGAATACAGAAAATGCGGTCAGTACAATAAAATCTATCTTGAATCATTATCTGGGAGTTCCCCCTGCAGAATTTACCTTCGAAGGGAAAAAATATACTCCAAAAGAATTCTTAACCGGCTATGTGAAACTCGACTTAGATGACTATGTAGATATTCTCTCATTGAAACAGCAGCCTTACTATAAACAAGTGCCGTATGAGGTTGAGGATAACTGGTGGATTGATTCAACTTATTATAATGTTCCGCTTGATGTATATATGAATTTATTGAATAAAGCGGTAAAAGAAAACTATACCGTTGTAATTGGGGGCGATGTTTCGGAAGCAGGCTATGACGGATGGCACAACGCAGCCTTCGTGCCTAGTTTCGATATTCCTTCTGAGTACATAAATGAAGATGCAAGAC
>CAIWTC010000141.1 GCA_903915485.1 uncultured Ignavibacteriales bacterium
CCAAAGTTTGCCGATTCTGTACATCGCTTTTTGAAAAACATTGACATAAATATCTTGGATGTCTATGTTTTGAGTGAGAAGGTCAGAAATTATCACTTCACATCTGCTTCTATCACCTTGAAGAAGCGCATTATAAAAGTCTAGGTAAACGACTTCACGAACCATAGGTTTTGTTGTTAAACTTTTTCCTTTCCTATTCATCTTTATTTTTGTTTCATTTTTCACTGTTGAAATTTAAACAACGCAAAAACAAAAATAATTCCATTTGGAATATACCAAATTGAAATAATTAATTTTATTATTTTAAAGGAAGTTGAATTATTATTTTGAACGAATAAAATTCAAGCATGTTTCAACGGGGCAGGAAAATTCATTGTTGTAAATAACTTTATTTATTAGGATATTCAGACATAAATTTTAACCAATTCACGGAGATTCGGATGTCATATAAAGTTTTAGTCGTCGATGACGAACCAGACTTAGAGTTATTAGTCAGGCAGCATTTCAGAAGGAAAATACGAGCCGATGAAATTTCATTTGTTTTTGCCGGGAACGGGAAAATTGCTCTTGAGAAGTTAGCCGAGGATAGTTCCATCGATGTAATGATGTCAGATATCAATATGCCACTGATGGATGGACTGACTCTGCTTAATGCAGTTATTGAAAAATATCCCCTTCTGCGCTCGATTATTGTGTCCGCATACGGTGATATGAAAAATCTTCGAACAGCCATGAATAATGGTGCCTACGATTTTGTAACTAAACCAATTGATTTTGATGATTTAGAAATTACCCTACAAAAAACTCATACTGAAGTTGTTGCGATAAAAGAGTCTTTGAAAACTAAAGAGCAGTTGGTTGTTGTCCGAAAGGAACTGGACATTGGCAGGGAAATCCAAAAAAGTTTTCTCCCAACTACAATACCAAGCCTTGAAGGGTGGCAGTTTGCTGCATTCTTTCAGCCGGCAAAGGAAGTCGCAGGTGACTTATACGATATTTTTACTCTTGGTGACGGGACAAAAATATGTTTCATATTGGGTGATGTTTGCGGAAAGGGTGTGGGGTCTGCCTTGTTTATGACCTTAGTCCGCAGTTTACTGCACGCATTCGCAAATGTTAACATTGCGTTGAATGATATGGTTTATCAAACTGTCCAGATGGCGCATGATTATATTACGACAATTCATGAAGAAGCCAATATGTTTGCCACATTATTCTTTGGGGTCCTAGATAAAGAAACCGGGGAGATTGAGTACATTAATTGCGGGCATAATTCGCCTCTGAAGGTTGACGCTGCCGGCGCAGTGGTTGAACTTGAGCCAACTGGCCCTGTGTTGGGGATGTTTCCTTCAAATGACTTTTTTGTCGGACATTCAAAACTGGAAAAAGGTGAGACATTATTTATTTATACTGATGGGGCAACAGATTGTACTAATAGTGCTATTGAGTTATACGGAGAAGAAAACTTACTTCAATTTATAAAAGATAACTATTCGTTAAGTGCGCAGGGTATTCTTGACGAGTTAATGAATACATTAGTAAAACATATGGATGGGCACGATCAATATGATGATATCACACTCATGACAATAAAAAGAGAGCTTTAATAAAGAGGTCAAAGATGCATAAAATATCCTGGCGTGTTAAGCTATTTATATTTTTTGGATTGGCAGCATTGCTTCCGCTAGCCATATCAGGTTGGAATATTATTGGTATAGCTGATGATGAATTTGTAAGTAGTACTAATACTGAGTTGTCTTCAGTGGCAGGTGAAATATCTTCACATATAAATTATAGTTTTACAAATCAATGGCTTCAGCCTTTGTTTTTAATTAGAAGTAGCCTTGAAAAACCGGAGTTGGGGATAAATGAAAAAGTTGCTCTTATTAATTCAAGCGTGCAAAATATAAATGAAATACTTGCTATTCAAATATTTATGGATGTTGGAAACGGAATTTATTCAAGCGCTGTTCAGATAACAAAGTCAGCAATTGAAAAAAAGTATGCCGACGATCCTTCTGCTAAGAATCTTAATATGAGCGAAACTAAAATAAGCTCATTGGATAAGAAAATAATTTCTAAGTCTATTCCTGAGTATTATCCCAAAATAGATAAGTGGGCACTGACAATCTCCATCCCGATTTCAATCGGTGGAAAAGCCGGATTTATGGTGTGCTCTGTTGATGCAACTTCACTGAAAGAATATCTGGAGACACATAGTTTCTCCAAAACCGGAAATGTATATATCATCAACGCCAATGGCATCAAAATCTTTGAAAAAGGTGAGAAGACTCTGAACGATAAAAAAGTTGTCCAAGAAGCAATGGATGTTATTAAGTCAGGAGCAAGGGCGATGGGAACAAAAAAATATACATCGACTGACGGAGAAAAAATGGTGAGCTGCTACGCTTTCCCTGAAAATATGGATTGGGCAGTCATTGCGGAGATAAAGGAAAGTAAAGCCTACGAGCCTGTTTTCAAGATCAGGAATTCACTCTTAGTTTGGATTTTATTTGGTATCGGTATAGCGCTTGCAGGTGGTTTCCTGTTCTCAAATGACATAAGTAAGCCGATTATTAAGCTTAGTAAGGAAGCCGAAAAAGTTACAGCGGGTAATTTTGACATAAATGTCACTTATAAAGGCAAAGATGCAATTGGAGTCCTTGGGTCTACACTTGAGAATATGAGTCATTCGCTAAAGGAAAGTTTTGCCAGAATTGCAGAACAAAATCGACTTTTAGAAGAATATAACAGAAGTTTGGAGCAGAAGGTTGCTGACCGGACAATTCAATTAAAAGAAAAAAATGAGACTTTAGAATTAACACTTCAGAAATTAAAGGATACTCAAGAACAATTGGTGATGCAGCAAAAGTTAGCATCGCTAGGTCAATTAACCGCAGGAATTGCACACGAAATAAAAAACCCATTGAATTTTGTAAATAACTTTGCGAAACTAAGTGTTGGTTTAGTTGCTGAAATTGAAGATGAATTAAATGCTAATAAAGATAACCCGGCAAATTACGATGTGGGGTATCTTGAAGAAATTTTAGGCGACATAAAAACTAATGTCAAAAAAATATCTGAGCATGGTGCCAGGGCAGATAATATTGTTAAGAATATGCTTGAGCATTCCCGTTCAGATAGTGGCGAATTTGCACAAACTGATTTAAATAAGCTCCTTGAAGAAGCAGTCTCACTCTCTTATCATGGGATGAAAACTCAAGATCAGGAATTCAATACAGAACTAATTCTAAATCTGGATAAGAATATTCCTGTAACAAAATTGAATGCACAAGCATTATCACAAGTATTTATCAATCTTTGCAATAATTCTTTCTATGCCCTCAAAAAGAAAAAGATATCAGGTATTGCAAACTATGAACCTCAGTTTATAGTAACCACAATTAATCACGAAAAAATGATGGAGATTCAACTTCGTGATAATGGCACCGGTATACCGAAAGATATTTTAAAAAAGATATTTGAACCATTTTTCACTACCAAACCTACAGGCGAGGGTACCGGACTAGGGCTTTCGCTCAGCTTTGATATTGTATCGCAGATACATCGAGGCGAAATGTCGGTAGATTCCGAAGAGAATTCATTCTCTCAGTTTGTAATTAAACTCCCCAAGGATTTATAATCAAATGAGAGATATTATTCGTATTTTAAGAAAATAATTAGTAAATATTAAATAACAGAGCAGTTTGAAAACTATGAAAAGCATGCTTAAAGTTGCCGTCATATTCCTTGTGATAGCATTCAATCTTAATGCACAAAAATCTGCTGTTATCCGGGTTGTTGTGAAGGATAAACAGACTATTCGTGATATCGCAAAAGAGTACTTAGAGGACCCCAACTTGTGGGAAGAAATATTGCGAAGTAATAAGATTAATAATCCCACAGATGTGAAAAGCGGGATGACATTGACGATTCCGTATAATCAGATTATGCGCGCAAAAAAGGCGGTTGATGAAGCTTTAATTGAGATTCAAAAAGCCACTAATGCCGGTGCAAAAACATTTGCAACTGATTTGATTAATAAAGCTGTGAATCTTCACTCTCAATCTCTTAAAGAACGCAAATTAGGAAATTGGGACCGCTCATTCCAACTTGCCCAAGAGGCCAAGCAAAACGCAATCAATGCTGCTCAGGAAGCCTCAATTAAAAGTGCTTCTAAAGGTGAAGCATCTCTTTCTTTTGCAAAAGGGAAAGTTGAAGCGAAAGCCGGAGTTGAAAATTTATGGAAGTCTATCCCTCTGTTTGCCAGGTTAATTGAAAATGACAGGGTGCGAACCTTATCAGAATCATACGCTGAAGTTTCTTTCCAGGATAAAAGCAAGATTAGATTAAGCGAAAACTCTACAGCTCTTATTCAAAGAAACCGGGTTGACTTGCTTAATAACCGTTCAGAGGCAAAGGTCACACTGGAAAAAGGTGGTGCATTCGCATTACTTGCTGGTGCTCAGGGAAAAAGGAAATTCAATTTGGAAGCACCGGGCCTTGAAGCAAATGTTAAGTCAAAAGCTTATTGGATGAATAAGGATGATAAAACAACTAAAGTTGCAAATTATGATGGTGAGATAGAACTTAAATCGAAAAATTCAAAAGTAACACTTAAAACAAATCAAGGGACTTCGCTTTTAACTACAGGATCTCTTACTCAGCCTAAAGATTTGCTAAAAACTGCTCAATTAATTTCTCCGGATAATGAAAAAATAATTTATAGCAGCAAAACTAAACTTGCATGGTCTAAAGTTCAGGGGGCAGAACATTATTGGTTAATGCTTTCAAGTGATGCATCTTTTAAGACTATAGTGACTCAGACTAAAGATATAAATACAAATGAATATCTCGTCGATATGGAGCGGGGAAGTTATTATTGGAGAATTTCTGCAATTGATAAGGAAGGTTTTCCCGGACCATTTACGGAACCAAAATTGTTCACTTTAATTGTTAATAATGATCCCCCTTATCTTTCGATTTCTAATCCTTCGACGGATAAATTTGTAACTGAAAAAAGTATACTTATCAAAGGTAACACTGAATCACTTTCCAAAGTAATTGTTAATGGTGATGAAGTAGTAATCGATTCAAACGGTTATTTTGAAAAACAGATAGTTCTTTCAGAAGGTAAAAACGAAATAATAGTCACTTCAACTGATTTAACAGGTAACAAGGCCACAGTTAGGAGACTAGTACAGTTTTCGGTAGGTGAGAAACCATTTATTAAATATGATGATTCGGTTATACCGATTAATAAGAAAGTTTACACTACCACCAACACGCTAACAATCCGTGGTAGAAGTACAGCAAATTCCACTATAATGGCACAGACAAAACCTGTTGCTTCAAAAGTTCTTGTTGTCGCTGATAGTACAGGTAAATTCCAATTTACAATCTCCAGGCTAAGTGATTCAACTTGTGTAATAATAGAATCAAAAAACAAAGAGCAGAAATCTATAATTGATACATTGGACATAATTCTGGATAAGGACCTTCCAAAAATAGAATTTTACGACGAATTACCGGAGAAGACTTCTGACAATATGATGACTGTAACCGGACATGTTTCGGCGGTTACTTCTTTGAGGTTAAATGGTTCCGTTCTTGAAGTCAAACAAAATAAATTCGTTAATCTATACGAACTAAAAGCAGGACTAAACGAACTGGTTTTTATTGCGGTCAATAGAAATGGGGCTAAAACTAAAGTAACCAGAAATGTTTTCCTGGATTTGACACCGCCGGAGTTGATTAAATATACGGTTTCGCCAAAAAAAATATTAAAGAATGCTTTGGTATCTTTTGAGATTATTGCCAAGGATAAAGTTGACTTAAAGAAAACAGCTAAGGTTATTTATCAGATTGGTGATGAAATCTATACTGAATATCTAAATCTAGATGAGAGCACATCAATATATCGAAAAATGGTTAATTGCTATTCGAGTGTTTCTGAAGATATCAAAGTCAAAATGATAATTTTAGAAGATCAGTTGGGGAACATTAAAGAGTATAATATTTCAACATCAGAACTTCAGAAGTAAGATTATGAAAAAACTAATTATATATATATCATTTATTTTATTTGCAGGAAGTGCATTTGCACAATCCAACTATAATTATATCACTTTTGGTAAAAATTTTTCTCACAGTGAGGGAGATGATAATAATTATCAAATATTTTTTCTGGCTATCCCGGAATCATACAAGGAGAATGTTACATTAAGATTGTTTGACCCCGAATGTGGTGGTGTGAATGACCAGAAAGTGGGTGAGTGGAACACTGAAACTGAGTTCAAATTATTTGGCGGAAGTGACGCCTTTAATACAAATTACCTTAAGGATATTTATGGTAAGTCCACTGACCTGATGCAGGGGAAGGAAGTTTTTACTAAGACATTCGGGATTGACCCATATTTAGATAATGAGTGGAGTGATTTTGCTACATTCACCCCGCAAGATGGAGCCAACTGGAAAGGCTTCAAGGTTTTCAAGTTAGTTGTTACAGGCCAAACCGGAGATGATGGGAATACCTTTAATTTTTTCTTATCAAGATATAAAGGAAAAAACCTGTCAATAGATGGTGCGCTTATGTTCTCCTTAAATCCGACTATTAGAGTTGACAAAAGAAAAAGTTTGCCGGTTTTAAGATTCCTCCCTTCCGGCAAAAGAGATATAACAATCGCAAACTTCGATGCTGCAGAAGCACCTATTTCATTGACAACTAATTTAAGAAAAGGTGTTGTCCTTGGGTCTTCCGGTGATGGGACTTGGGAAAAAACAAAAATTTCGTTGTATGAATTTGAAATTAATGAAACTGCCGGTTTAGTAATCGGAAGAGGTGCAGAGAATCCAAATGATATGACATTTTTTGCACAATCCGCTGATGGAGAGTATCTACCCTTTGTGTTACCTGTAGAAGCAGAAAAAGAAAATAATAAACCTGAAATAAAATATAATTTAGTTTATTTGGCTGATTGTTATTCAGTGGTCTTTGACGCGGTCGGAACTATTGATAAAGATAATGATCAAATTTCCTATACATGGGATTTTGGTGATGGTACCAAAGAATACGGTGAAAAGGTCGTACATAAATATAATTCTAAAAAAGAATACAAAGTTAGCTTAGTCGCAAAGGATAATTCAGAAGCCGTCTGTAATAGCAGTCTTATTGCTTTCCCCGTATATGTTAACAATGAACCTGTCGCAGCTTTTAGTTTCAAGAAGATTGTTGCACCGAATGAAAATGTTTTATTGAGTGCAGAAAACTCTAAAGATATTGATGGTTCAATAAAAAAATATACATGGCAGCTTCACGATGGAAGATTGCTTGACGGCAAAACGGTAAATACTTCTTTTGCTAGAGCAGGGAGATTTCCAATCGAATTAACTGTGGTTGATAATTCAGCCTCCCCATGCAACTCAAATAAGTCAACCGAATATATTGTTGTAAATCAGGTGCCCACTGCAAAAGCAGGGACAGATAAATGGGTCTCTGTTGGCGAAGATGTTAAGTTCGATGGCTCCGGAAGCAAGGATTACGATGGCAAAATAATCGAGTATCGCTGGGAGTTGGGAAATGGTGCGACTGCTGAAGGATTAACTCCTATTTATGTATACTCGAAATCCGGTAAGTACAGGGTTGTATTAACTGTCAGAGATGATGCGAATGTAGCTAATAGTTTTGCTAAAGATGAAATATATGTGAATGTAAATTATCCGCCAGTCGCAAATGCAGGAATGAGTAAAACAGTTGCAGTTAATGAAGTGATATATTTTAACGGAGCCGCGTCTAAGGATAGCGACGGAGAGATCAGTAAATATGAATGGAATTTTGGTGATGGTTCTTCTGCGGAAGGTATGAATGTATCTCATGCTTATCCAAAGTTCGGGAAGTATAATGTTAAATTAAAAGTAACGGATAATTCAAAAACCGGTTCTGCATTTGCTTCCGATGAAATTACGATTACTGTAAATCGTCCTCCTGAAGTTAGTATTGGCGAGGATATTGTGGTCACGGAAAGTAAAGTGCAGTTCGATGGCTCCAATGCAAAAGATTACGACGGGAGAATTGCTAAATATGAATGGTATTTTGGTGACGGTGAAAAAAGTTCTGAAATGTCACCATTACATATTTATAAAAATTCCGGTGTTTATACTGTGACATTAAAAGTTTGGGATGAAACAAAAACCACAAACAATTATGCAGAGGCCTCCAAGAAAATATCTATCAATGCTAAGCCTATTGCAGATGCGGGAATGAATAAAATTGGTGCCCCGAATCAGGAGTTGGATTTTTCTGCTGCCGGTTCTTTCGATTCAGACGGTTCAATAACAAGTTATATGTGGGAAATGGGTGATGGCGTTACTATGCAAGGTAAGCAGGTAAGGCACGCTTATTCAAGACCTGGAGTTTATACGGTGAGACTAAAGGTTGGTGATAATACAAATCAGGAACGTGCAGTCAATTTCAGTGAAATCACAGTTACAATTAATTCACAGCCAAAAGCTGTAGCGGGAAACGATATTATCGTTGCTCCTACGCAGCAGTTTGTTTTAGATGGTTCGGGTTCGTTTTCGCCATCTAGTGAAATTACTAAATACGAATGGGAAATCAGTCCGTCAGTTGGATTATTCAATGGGAAAGTAATCAAGACACAGATTACAAATCCGGGAATATATTTTGCCATTCTCACTGTGACAGATAAAAGCGGAGCCATAAATGATGTTTCTCAGGACACAGTCAGAATAAAAGTTAACTCTGCCCCTCTGCCAAATTTGGGCGAAGATGTTTATACATGTGAAAATAAAATTCATTTTGATGCTTCTCAGTCTTCGGATGCAGATGGTGATCCATTATCATTCTCCTGGAATTTTGGCGATGGGACTAAGCCTGAAAGCGGCGTTCTGGTTACACATATTTATGCCAAGGGCGGCAGTTATCCTGTAGTCCTGACAGTTAATGATGGTATGAATTTAACTAATTCAGTTCAATCAGTTTCAATAAAAGTAAAAATTAATGAACCGCCCGTTGCTAATGCAGGGAGTACTGTTATTGTTTGTTCCGGAGAAACTGTTCGTTTCGATGGAAGTCAGTCAAAAGATCCTGAAGGCGGGTCATTAAAATATTCTTGGGATTTTGGTGACGGTACAAAAGGAGATGGCATTAACCCGACAAAGATTTATAAAACGGGAGGAAATTATCAGGTTTTGCTTAAAGTAGAAGATGATTCAGGATTGCCTTGTAACTCAAATGTGTGCAGCAAGTTAGTTACTGTAAGTGAATCGCCCGTTGCAAGAGCTGGTAAAGATATGACTGTTTGTGCTAATTCTGTTGCTAATTTTGATGGAACAAAATCAACAAATTTTGATGGTGTTGTTAAAAATTATAGTTGGGATTTTGGTGATGGTATTATGAGTGGAGGTGCAACAGCAACTCACATATTTGCTAAGCCAGGGATATATCGTGTAACATTGACAATTACCGGAGATGTGAAAGGTGAATGCGACAATACAGATTCAGATCAAATTACTGTGACTGTTGTTCCTGCGCCAAAAGTCGATTTTCAATTGGTGCAGAATTATCCAATGAATAAAGCACTAACTTTGACTGCAATCCCTGAGATTACGCAAGGTGTTAGCATAACTAAATATTCATGGGATTTTGGTGATGGGACAAAAGCTGAAGGTGCTTCAGTAACTAAAAGTTTTACATCCTATGGGAGTTTTATTATCCATGTGACTATGGAAACTGATTCGAAGAACGAATGTTCCTTCGCGGTTCAGAAAAAAATGATTACAATAAATTCCGCTCCTAAAGCAGAAATATCAACTCTTAGAAAAGTTGGTGTGAAGCAAGTAGTTGAGTTCTCCGGAAGTAAATCTAAGGATTTGGATGGTTCATTAAAATCATTTGGTTGGGATTTCGGTGACGGAGAGAAGGGTGACGGTATGATAGTTCATCATCAATACGCAAATCCCGGCAAATATATTGTTAAATTAAGAGTACAGGATAATACGAGTCTGGAAAATAATTTTAGTGTTGAGGAATTTCAAATTACGGTAAATACCGCACCGGTTGCAGTTGCTTCATTCTCCGCTTCGGTTTGCCCGAATGAGAGTGTTTCCTTTGATGCAGCTAAGTCGTATGACTCTGACGGAATCATTAAAAGTTATTTGTGGAATTTCGGAGACGGATACACCGGGGAAGGAAAGACTGTAAATCATAAGTTCCCTATTGAAGGGAAATACAATATATCACTTACAGTTGATGATGGAGAAGATGTTATCAATAGTAAGACGGAAAGTGTTTCTGCCATAAAGGTAAATTCAAAACCGGAATTGGCATTAGGGAAAACAAAAGTATTTTGTTCGAACGAGAAAGTAACAATTACACCGAATAAAGTTTTTGATGCTGATAATCAAATGCTAAAATATGACTGGCGTTCAAGTGATGGATTTACATCTTCCGCCAAAGTATTTGAGCATGCATTCAAGACTCCCGGAATTTATAAGGTAAGCCTGATAGTTGATGATAATGAATTGACATCATGTTCAAAAACGGAAGATACACTATCAGTAATTGTAAACTCTATGCCTGTGGCTAAGACCACTCATGTATCCTCAGGTTTCACCGGTGGAGCTAACGATGATATTTTGTTTGATGGATCTTCCTCTTCAGATGCTGATGGAGATCAATTAACATATTCTTGGGATTTCGGTGATGGAAAGAAAGCTAATGGAATTAAAGTTTATCATCTATTTGAGAAACCGGGAAAATATAAAATTAAACTAACTGTATCTGATGGGAAAGCTACAATCTGCAGCAATTCAACGGATGAATTTTTTATAACAATAAGTGCACATTAAAATTATGAATATACTTGTAACAGGCGGGGCCGGATATATCGGTTCCCATGTGGTTAAGCTATTAACAGAACAAAATTATAATCCGATTATCTTTGATAATCTTTCCCGTGGTCATATTGAAGCAGTCCCCAATGGGATCCCCTTTGAGAATGTTGACTTGCTGGATAAAGAATCTTTGACTAAGGCGGTTTCAAAATATAAGATAGATGCTGTGATTCATTTTGCGGCTTTTGCATATGTCGGTGAATCTGTTGAAGACCCGCTGATGTATTATAGAAACAATGTCGTCGGCTCGTTTAATTTGTTTTCCACGCTTAAAGATTTTGGAATTTTGAAATCGGTGTTTTCATCGACTTGTTCTATTTACGGTAATCCTGTTTCAGTTCCGATTTCCGAAGTGCAGGCATCTAATCCAATTAATCCATACGCCAAGACAAAACTTATGGTTGAGGAAATATTGGCTGACTACGATACTGCATATAATATGAAGTCAGTTTGCTTGAGGTATTTCAATGCAGCAGGTGCAAGCGCTGATAGTTCGATTGGAGAAAGTCACGACCCTGAGCCGCACTTGATTCCACTTGTTCTTTTTGCTGCACTCGGTAAGAGGGATAGCATTAAAATATTTGGTACCGATTATGACACTCCCGATGGTACCTGCATCCGTGACTATATTCATGTTGAAGATTTAGCAGATGCCCATGTCCGTGCTTTGAAATACTTGCTTGATGGAAAGCCTAGTAATATCATCAACCTTGGTACAGGTGACGGAAATTCCGTCAAGGATGTGATTGACAGCGCCAGAAGGATTACAGGCAGGGATATTGCTGAGGTGATTGCACCACGCCGTGAAGGTGACCCTGCGCGCCTTGTGGCAGATAATACTAAAGCCAGGGAAGTGCTTGGATGGATTCCGAAATACGATATCAATGGAGTTTTGGAAACTGCCTGGAAATGGCATTTGAATCCTAAGTACTAAAATATATTTACATAGTTTATTTTGAATAGCTGAGTTTCTCAGCTATTTTTTTTTGCATGGTGAATAAATTCATAGTGTATCGCAACTAACTAATCCCAAACGAAGTTAAGAAGAATGTTTAGGTTGAAGAAAAATAGGGTGAAGGCTTTAGCGAAAATGTATGGCTTAGGAATGAGTTAGGATAATATAGGTTAAGTTGAAAAGTTTCAAGAAAGTAAAGTCCCGGAACATTTTTGAATATTCCGGGACAAGTAAAATTATTTCAAAAGCGATTTGATTTTATCAACGAGCACGCTTTTAGGAACGAGGCCGACATGAGCATCAGCAATCAAACCTGTTTTGTCTATCACGAAAGATGCAGGGATGCCTTCAATTCCGCCGTACTTTTTGGCGATAGCATCATCAGCAAATACTACTGCGTAGTTAATGCCTTTTTCTTTAATGAACTTGGGGACTTCCATCTTCGTGTCTGTATCGACAGAAATTCCGATGATTACAACA
>CAIWTC010000142.1 GCA_903915485.1 uncultured Ignavibacteriales bacterium
TTAGAACTTCGCAGTAATTCCAATAATTGGAGTAATGCCAAAATCGTATCTTGGTGTAGTTATTATTTCGCCTGCTGTTCCTGCCTTAAAGGAATAGGAGGTTATGTTATCTCTGTTATAGATATTCCATAAATCCAGGTAGGCGGTCAATGACCATTTGTCAAAATTAAACTGCTTGTCAACGCGAACATCTATTTTGTGATAGTCGGGATAGCGTGCGGAATTAATTGCACCATCGATTAAATAATATTGCCCTGCTTTTTTTGCAACGCCATCAACCGGGGTATACGGATTTCCTGATGCGAATTGGAATTTTGCACCAATCTGCCATCCATCGCCAAGTTCCATACCGCCGATAAGATTTATTATATGTGGACGGTCGTATTCGAAATCATAAAGACTTGCAGAAGCATTATCTCTTCTTTTGGAAATTGAGTATGAATAAGATGCGCTGCCGACAACTCCGCCATTGAATTTTTTCTGCATGGAAACTTCAATTCCTTTTGCATATCCACTTCCTGTATTTAAAAGTAAATTAGAAGTATCATTTGGAGATACAAAAAGCGATGCCAATTCCTTATAATAAACCTCAATGGTTGCTCTTGTATCATCACTAATGCGTTGTTCTATTCCTGCCACATAATGAGTTGCTAAGGCACTTTTTAATTCAAGATTACGAACATCGGGAGAGATTTGATAACTTGCGGGGGTTTGAAAGTATTTCCCGAAGGCAAGATTAAGTGAGGTATTATCTAATAGGTTATAAGTTAGTGCTAGTCGCGGACTAAGATTTGATTCATTTGTAAGGGCAAAGCGTTCAAATCTTAAACCGGCAGAAAGTTGTATGGATGGAAACAATTTAGTTTCAACCTGGGCAAACAAATATGATTTATTGGTCATATCAGGGTTATAAGAAATTGTAGCCGCGTTCTTGATTTCACCGGTTCTTAGTGTATCAGCGGGAGTCCAAGAATCGTTGTGTGAATCAATCGCTTTATACATTCCGCCAAGTTTTATGTTAATGTCTTTTGATATTTCATAAGTTAGTTCAGATTTCAGTGAAAATTCATTTTCAAGAATATCCTCTCCCAAAAGCGCAGGGTCGGTGAGCGTTCCTTGCTTAGTAGTCCAACCATTGCCTGTGAAGGATAGAGTTGTTAAAGTAAAAGCTTTTGAAGAAACAAGTGACCTCCAATTAATGCCGAATGCAGTTCCGTAATCATCTCGTTTCATATAATCGTATTTGCTGCTTGAAGTGCTTTCTTTAGTTGTGCCTTGTTTATCAATCTGGTCTAAATAATAAAACCCAACTAAACTAATCCGGTTTTTTGAATCCAAGTTATAAGTCAATTTTCCAACAGCATCATAGTAACGAGGTGCGGCAGGTTTATTCATTATAGAAGTAAGAATATCGAAAAAACCTCTGCGCAAAGAAAATATTGCAGAACCATTTTCTGAAACAGGTCCATCAACCATAACGCCGAAGCCTGCGATGTTTGCATTGACATCAGTATTGAATAATTCTTTGTTGCCATCCTGTAAAGTCATTTCAAAAACTGATGACATTTTATCGCCATATTTTGCGGGGAATCCTCCTGTTAAGAAATCAACTTTTTCAAGCAATGCAGGATTCACAATACTAATTATTCCCATTGATTCGCCTGTGCGTGCAAAGTGAATCGGATTATAAATTTCAATATTATCAAGTAGAGTTCTATTCTCATCAGGGCTTCCGCCTCTAACAATTAATTGTGCGCTCTTACCGCCTGCGGTTGCAACTCCTGGCATCGACTGCATTACTCTGAAGATATCTTCTGCAGAACCGGGGGAGCGACGAATTTCTTCAGGAGAGAGGGTTCTTACGCTAAGGGGGGACTCAGTTGAATGTGAAAAGTAAGTACTCATGATTTGTATCTCTTTCATTTGAACTGCTGAAGTTTTTAAGTCAAATGATATTTTTAAGTTACGGTTAGGCGCGATAACCACATCAGAATTAGTTTGGCTTTCATATCCGGTACTTGAAACTTTGAGTTGGTACTTTCCTATCTTAATATTCTTAATAACAAAGTAGCCATTCATGTCGCATGTTGCGCCTAATGTTGTTCCTACAATTACTATGTTAGAACCGGGGAGCGGTTGCTTGGTTATTGCGTCCCGGACTTCACCGGAAATTGAACTTGCGGCTGATTGGCCATAAGTAAATTGAAAAGCTAGTAGAGCAATGATTATCGAGAGTGACTTTTTCATATGATTATATATTCTTTATTAAATAATATTTATTGAGATAATAGGATGTGCTTTTGAGAAATATGATTCAAAAGTAACTTGATCTAAATCGATTAATAATTCACATAATGAATTTAGCAACCCTTATAAATTGGAGATATATGTATTATAAAGTGAACCAAAGAAGAAATATATGATTCAATCTGATTAATAATCCTTTTTTGCAA
>CAIWTC010000143.1 GCA_903915485.1 uncultured Ignavibacteriales bacterium
ATATTTTGCAAAATAAAGTTCATATTGACCGTCATTATTTATATCTGCAATTGTTGGGTATGTATAAAATGCCGCGGGGTCTTTCTTTTCCATTATTACTCTGCCTGTGGTAATATCGAAAATCTTAAACGAAGAATAGTACACTGTTGAAGTTCCGTTATATGCCATAACATAAAACTCGGGGATTCCGTCGCCGGTTAAATCAACCCCAAGTGAATAAATTGTAGAACCTGCAAGTTTTTCATATGCATCAAATGTATATGTATACTGCGGGGTCATAGAATAGTCATTAGAAATTATTTGAAACTTATTTGAATCAAGTGTATACATCTTCGTTGTCCATGTAGAGCCTACTTTTTGGAAATTAATCCAACCGCTGTATGCAGTGTATGGCATACTGCCTGAGGAAGGAAGCTGCGTTAGTGTTTGCGCATTGAGGCTTAGGACCAACAAGAATAACAATAAAATAATTTTTTTCATAGTGCTTTCAATTGTAGTACAATAATAAATTCAATTAATAATTCAGAACTTCTTAATTAACAAGTTTCAAACCGACAGTTGCCAAAGAATCTTTTGGTGAGACCATCAGTGTAGAAATGAACAAATCGCGTGCTGCTGATTTTTTCCCGAGATAATAATAAGTCCAGGCTAAAGATGAGTTTGCCTCATAGTCTCCGGGGAAGTGGCTTTTTACCAACTCAAGATGCTTGGCCGAAGCTTTGTAATCCTGTGCATAAAAATAACTCTGCCCGAGTCTTAAATTGGCAGTATAGTTCTGAGGGTCAATTTCAAGAACATTCTGATAAACTTTCTTAACATTTGTCCATTCTTTGAGTGCTGCCATCGGAAGTGTTGATGCGAGCATTGCTTCAATACTGCTTCCGTCTATCTCAAGTGCTTTTGCATAATAAACTTTAGACTGCTTATAATCTGCCACGCAATAGTTTAACCAACCCAATCTTAGATTAACAAGATAATCCTTGCTTTCTGTTTCATAAATTTTAGTCAACTCTTCAATTGCCTTGGCGTACTCTTTCTTTGTCTCTAAAGTTAAAGATGAGTTGAATGCCGTAATCTTTGTGTCTTTCTTTTCTGAAAGAAGCTCTGCTGCAAAAAACAGCATGATGACTGAAACAATACCTACGCTTAATATGACAAACTTTTTCATTTGTTCTCCGATTTTGAAATAATTTCTGCTTTAAAAAATGATTTACTTTTGTTACTTACTAAAATTCTATTGATTTTACCATCTTGACCAATTGTTACAGATCCTTCCAGGCTATTTTGATACATGCCGAAAAGACCACGCCCCTTTGTTGAAATTACCCCCTCTAATAAATATTCTTTCTCATCATCTTGAGATTCGCTCATCTTATATGCTCCCTTAACTTCAAATGTCTCAGTAAACATTAAAAAGAACTCAGAGACGAACCTGATTACTGTCGACTGCAAAACCGCAGGTGAGAAAGTATCTTCCCATAATAGTTCCTTGTGGTAGCAAAAAGGGACATGCGAGGCTAATAATGAAAAATAGTAAAGTGCTGATTCTTTATTCCCGATAAAATCAGTCAAATAAAGCGCCTTAGGTGTATAAAATAATGAAAGACTGGCACCCTGAGAACTTTTAATATATAGTGTGTTTGAAATGGAAATCATTACTTCCCACTCTTCCTCAAATTGCTTACCATTCATTTCGCATTTGAAATTTGATTTTGATTCATACTTAAAATCAAACGCCTGCTTAATTGTTTTGTGCACTTCAACATTCTGTACAATAGCTTTTTCTTCGGGGAAAGCAAAAGTGTGCAACCTGTATGTATCTGCTTCCTTCGATATATAATTAGAGAACGGAAATTTATATGTGTGCGCACCAAGTTTTTCATTTAACTGAAACTGAAAATGCAGATGCGGAATAGGAGAACGACCGCTGTTACCGCATGAACCAATTATACTTCCTTTATGCACTTTATCCCCGGGTTTAACCTTAATACTATTAGGTTCCAAATGAGAGAAGGATGAATATAAACCGTCTGAGTGATTGACGATTACAGTGTTTCCCCAGTTTCTTTCAATATTTACATCTCCAATTTTATTATTTGGGATACCGTCAGTCACTTTAACAACTTCTCCGTCTAAAGGCGCAACCACAGGAAGTTTGAAACAATAATAATCCTCCAACATCGTACCTTCGCCGGAATACTCTGAGTTCTGCGCATCAACAACAACAAAATCCCACGCATATTTCCAATCTTCTTTATGAGTATGCGAGCCGTTAAACCCTTGAGAAATTTGCCACTCACCATAAACGGGCAAATCCGCGAACAGTGCCTTAAATTTTTGGAATCGTGATTTTTTATTCAAGTGATAATAATGGTTCTCCTCAGGTGAGCCCGGAGGGAAATAAAGAAGTGTCATGTCTGAATGTTCCTGACGGAATTTCAAACTGTACAAAGTAGATAGGACTATAAAATTAAATGGAAGTACAAGAACGGGTAAACCTGATGTCTTCATAAGTTGACTAAAGAACCCAACCATTACAACTACAAATACGGTACTGAATAATGCAAGTATAAAACTTTTCCGTGAAGGAATAATCAAACTTCCTCCAAGCGCAAAACCCATAAGTATCGCATTGAAGCATATTACAATAAGCGTTCCGTCTGATAGGTTTGGGAGAAAAAGTCCGGCTAAATAATAACTAACAAAACCCGTTGCAATACTTAAAATAAATAACACCCTGGAAAACATAAGCAGTCCAATGGCAATCAGTATCCCCGTCAGTAAACCAGGTTGAAGCAGTATTATTCCTAATGCGTGAAAGTATGTTGATAATACTTTCGGTAAACCGTTACTTATATAAGATGCATGTGATTGAGTATGCACATTCTGATAATTAAACAGAAAGATAATAAAGATATAAAGTGAAATGATGAAAGGGATACTTAATCCCGGCAAATTAAAAGCAACTGCGAAGTAGTTTTCTATTACGGCAGTCACTAAAAATGTCAACAGTATAAACACCGGAATAAGCAGCAGAAGTTGAAAACTGAGTTGATAGTAGTAAACAGATGCCGCCCCTATCAGCAGTCCGTTGAAACCGTAAAACCCGGTTCTAATTCTTTCCGAATCAAACTTTAGAAGCTTTGCACATAAATTTGAAAGCACTACTCCAAGCAAGGACATTAAACCTATTTCAGGGGAGAGCATTGTTGCAATCAGCAGCAGTGCGCCGAACCAGCGCCTGTTGCTGAAAAATATCTGTGCATAACTGAACAACACTGAATCGGAAAAATATTTGATTTGCCTCATCTAACTACCTTCCGTTCGGTGTTGTAATTTTTGTTTCTTAACTTCATATGATTCTAGTGCTGAATCATCCGCCTATAGTTTCAGTTTTTCAGGAAGAACTTCCTGCTGAAGCAGGTAATCAAGATTCTCGGCTTTACGAATCAACTCAACGCTTCCATCAAGCATAACCATAACTACATTTGGTCGCATTGCTATAAACTGCATCCACTGAGTCATATCATAAGCACCGACATCCTCAATTACAACCATCTCGCCCTGATGTAATATCGGAAGAGTTATGCTTTCACGAACACAATCAATATTCATACAAAGAGGCCCATATAATGTTGCTTCTTCCATATGACCGCTGCTTTCCTGTGCAGGAAGAACTTTGTGTTTGTACCAAAATCCGGTGAACAGAATATTAACACCCGCATCAATAATAATTGCACGCCGTCCTGTAGATAACCGTTTGTTTGCAAGCACGGTGCTTATCAAATAACCAGCATTATCAACAAGCGCACGGCCTGTTTCAAGAATCAGCAAAGGCATTTCTTCAGGCGGGAAGTTTAACTCCATAAGCCCGTTGGATATTGC
>CAIWTC010000144.1 GCA_903915485.1 uncultured Ignavibacteriales bacterium
CAGGTTCCTTCGCAATGCACTAAGTGCGGGTCATATTCCATTAAGTACTTTGGAACAGGCACAGAGCGGGTTGAAGATGAACTTTCTTATTATATACCAGATGCAAAAATTGAGCGGATAGATTCCGATACGCTGAATAAGGTCGGTTCATTCAGTAAAATACTTTCGCAGTTCCGCGAGGGCGCTATTGATATCCTTTTGGGAACGCAGATAGTTGCAAAGGGTTTAGATTTTTCGCGGGTGACATTAGTCTGCGTAGTATCTGCTGAAACAAATTTATGGATTCCCGACTTCCGCGCGGAGGAAAGAACATTTCAGTTGTTAACGCAGGTATCCGGACGCGCAGGAAGAAGTTCAAACGAGGGTGAGGTGCTTATACAAACACAGAATGAAAAGAGCCGCGTGCTTCAAAAAGTAATTTTTGGCGACTATGCCGGATTTTATGATACGGAAATAGTGCTGCGGCAAAGACATTCCTACCCGCCGTTTTCAAGGTTGTGCATGATTGAGATGAAAGATATGAGTCGCGATAAAGTGCAGTCAGCAATTGGCGAACTTCATGGACTGCTTCTGCAATATAGAAATTATATAAAAATCTCTCCGCCGACTACCGCAGTGCTGGAGCGGATAAAAACTTATTACAGGTATCAGATAATGATAAAGAGTGAGCGGACGATTGACCCTTCAGGAAATATTTTGCGGAAATCAGTTTCGGAAGCGTTGGCGAAATTTACCGCGAACTCAAAAAATAAAGATATTGCTGTGATTATTGATATGGACCCGCAGGTGGTGCTATAACCTTTGGTTCATTGGAAGCCGAAATGAATTATTCCTGTTTGCGGAGTTTCAGTACGACTTGTTTTTTGCCGCGGTCTTCTACGAAGCCTTGTATATGGGCGGATGTTTTGAATATGCTTATTATGGCCTGCTTATCGTTTTTGCCTGTCGTGCCCTTTTCTTTATCTTCTTGACTAATATCTTTTTTCACCTTAGTTAGAAATTGTCCAAAGGTTGGCTTGTTTTGCTCTGCAGGTTTGGGTGCTGCTTCAGGTATAGGGGCGGGAGTTTTTGCCGCTTCCTTTGTTTCTGTGGTATTTTGAGTCTGTGTGGTTCCGAAACTAACTTTTGGATGAGGGAGAGGTACCTCTGTTTCTTCGATGGTTAGCCGTTTGCGCATTTCCCCTTGAAGTGAATTTGCAAGTGTTTCAGAAGTATGGTTTTTGATTGCTCGCAGTTTTTTGAGGGCCGCTGCATTTGCTGTTGAATCTTCTTCAATGAAATCAGTTTTTACATCTTCCGATGTAACGGCGACAAATTTTCTTTTGGGTGCAATTTTATTCACTTCGCCGGGAAACATTACATCTTCTTCATCAAAGTTAACATCATCGAAAGCAAAAATAATTTCTGCAAAGACACGGTCATTCTGCCAACGGACTTCTGCAGGCTCCATATCAAAAGCGTAAACCTCCTGAAAGCGCGGTTCTCCAAAACTTGTAAGCATCGAAAGCAGACCTACCTGTTGAACTCTGAATCTTAAAAATGGATAGTCGGCAATATTGCTGTACTCTTCCAATTCTTTGATTGCAAAGCACGGGTCAAAGTAAACCACTTCTCTATTACCGGCTACATTTAAAACAAATCCGTACTTCAGAAATTTATGGTCCATCTGCGGGAGGTTGGTTAGCAAGCGGTAGACAACAACATTTTTAGGCCGTCCGTCAGTTAGCAACCTGCATATTTCATTAAAATGAATTGACTTAGGGTGCTTAATAGAATCATCCTTATTAATCAATTTGAAGTTGCGATTAAAATCGAACTTGTTTAACGAATATACAAAGATGTCGTTTTTCTTGACATCGAGTGTTTCTAATATCACTTATTTATTTTGATTCTTAATTAACTCGTGTTTATGCTGTAAAATACAGTATATAAATATAATATAAAAGATTAATTCTATGTTCCTGATTCATGTTCCCCTGATGCTAAGAGGGCCACGGGGGATAGCAGATACTCTTGTTTGTTAAATAAATATAATCCTTAGTGATAATTTAAGAATATAATTTCATTTTTCTGAATATTTTCAAATATCAATCTCCCGCAGATATCTCGCACTTTCCTCAGGGATTGCGGGACTTACATACATTCCGCTGCCCATTTCGAAGCCCGCCGCGACCGATATTCTGGGGACAAGTGCCAGGTACCAATGAAAAAATTTGCCTGATTTTTCTTGTGTGGGTGCTGAGCGGATTGTAAAATTATAGTCGGGGTTGTTTAAACCATTTTTAAGTTTTGCGAGAACTGTTTTAAGGTTGAATGCTAAATCAGAAATTTCATCAGTCGTTATCTCGTGAAATGAAGAAGCATGCCTTTTGGGGAATATCCAAATATGAAACGGTGACAGTGCTGCATAGGGGATGAACGCGGTGAAGTGCGAGGTTTCACAAATAATCCGTTCGCCGCTTTTTGTTTCATCATTTAGATTGCGGCAAAAAACACATTCATGATTTTTAGAATAATATTTTTTTGCTGATGCAATTCTTTCTTTGATTTGATTGGGTACAATAGGTGTGGCAACTATTTGTGAATGTGGATGAATCAAGGAAGTGCCCGCTGATTTTCCGTGGTTGCGGAAGATTACAATTGATTGAATTAACTTGTTCTTTTTCAACTCTTTGTAACTTCTTAGATATGCATTCAGTATGCTGACTGTCTCTTCGTGAGTGAAGTCTGTAAGCGTGCCGTTGTGGCGGGGATGCTCAATTACAACATCGTGAGCGCCGATAGCATTCATGGAGTTGAATATTCCTGATGTGACGCTGTTCAAATCTCCGTCTTCGATGAGTGCGGGAAATTTATTTGTCACGGTGCGCAGGGACCACTTTCCGTTTTTTTCGAAGCGGTACTTTTCAACGGATGATGTTGATTCATTGCCCGGGCAGAAAGGACATGATGAATCAAACTCGGGAATAATCTCTTCTACTTTAACCGTGCGGCCGAATTGGTCGGGGCGCTTGGCCCGCTCTGTTGCTATTATCACCCAATCGAGGGTAATTATGTTTTGTCTTAACTGAGGCATAAGGACTCCATTGTTTATTATAGATATAAACGAAACATATATTCACTAACGGGAAATTATTGTCTGTAATGGAAATATTTTTTACAAACATTTTTTCCCTACGGGAAACAGAATAACTCCGACTTTTAGTGTAAGTTGCACAACTCATCATTCCCATTAACACCCCGATTTATAGGGGTGATTTAGAACTGTAATCGCAGTCCAATGGAACCGTTTCAACGGTTTACTAAGTTCTGCAACACACTCTAAAAGTCGCGGTTATTTTAAAGCACCGTCAATATTATCTTACACTTATCTACATGGATAGAAATGGATTCCCGCCTTCGCGGGAATGACATTTATATAATTTTAACCTAATTTATCGTCAACATCCTTTACGAATACAACTGTTATTGCAGCGATGAGCATTGAAACTCCGCCGAGCATTACTGCTGCGAGACGGTTGTTGTCAAGCCAATGAAGCATTATCCATCCGAAGGCGAGTGATGCAATAATTTCAGGAAGAACAATAAAGAAATTAAAGATACCCATATATACACCGGTTCTTTCAGCGGGAATACTGCCTGCGAGGATAGCGTAAGGCATTGAAAGAATACTTGCCCATGCAATTCCTACTCCTGTCATCGAAAGAAGAAGTAAATATTGATTGTGTATAAATGCTACGGAGAGTAGTCCCAATGCGCCTGCGGTTAGACAGATTGCGTGCGTAACTTTTCTTGAGAATTTTTCGGCAAACACCGGAAGTGCAAATGATGCGAGGAAGCAAACCAGTGAATACATGCCGAAGCAAAGTCCGCCCCACTCAGTGCCTGCTTTGTATAACGGGGAAAGTTCATCGGGTGCGCCGAATACGTTGCGCGCAACTGCTACGGGAAAATATAACCACATGCAGAACAAACCTAGCCAGGTGAACACCTGAACGACTGCAAGTTGACGCATTGTTTTGGGCATGTTGATAAATGCATCGAAAATTTCTTTAACAAAATTGCCCGCGCCTTTTTTGCGTTCTTTC
>CAIWTC010000145.1 GCA_903915485.1 uncultured Ignavibacteriales bacterium
CATCTGTTGTGACATAAATATATCTTGATGCAGAATTTGTCGGCGATACTTCCGCCGATATCGCGGTAATCGTTCCAAGCCTTCCGTTCACTCCGCGAGTAAGGTCACCGCTGATTGCAGTCCACGAAGTTGAAGCAGCATTGCGTGTATATAATTTGTACGAACCGACATATAGTGTCTGCGGGTCAATCGGGTCAATAATAAATGGTGTACACCAGTTGGTTCTTACACCTGCCTCTGCAAAGCCTGTAGTAAACTGCATATTAGTTGCACCGCCATCGATACTTTTGACCAACCCGCCAAACTGCGATTCCATATAAATGATATTTGAATTTGTATAATCAACCTGACAAACAAAACCGTCACCGCCGTTCATATATAAGTATTCACTCAGCGCGCCTGTTTTCGTTCCGACACATCCATTGTCTTGCAATCCGCCATACAAGCGGCTTGGAAGTTGATAGTCAATTGCCGAAGCATAAAACTGTGATATGGGTAAATTATATTTTTTTGCCCAAACAGTTCCGTTGGTTGATTCATATACACCGCCGTCATTTCCGCAAATTAAATGCGAAGTGTTTAACGGGTCAATCCAAAGCGCATGCATATCAGGATGCTGCTGATCGAATGAACCTGAATATGAGTTAGTAATATTTGTCCAGTTAACTCCGCCGTCTGTAGTAACAAAAAAATCAACTTCGCCGATATAAACTTTTTGAGCATTGAAAGGGTCAACTTTCATTTCGCCAAAGTACCATCCGAAATTTGAAAATCCATTCAGCAGTGTGTTTGCGGTTGACTGAGTTACGACACTCCAAGAAACGCCCTTGTTTGTTGACTTATAAAATCCGCCAAAATCATTTGTACTGCCGTTAGCAATGGTAGTTGTCTTATAAAGTGCATAAACAATATTCGGGTCAGATGGCGCAACCGCAAGACTTATCCGTCCTGTCTTTGCATCTGAAACCGGCAGACCGCTAGTTGCTTTTGCCCAAGTCCACCCTCCGTCAGTTGAAAGATAAACACCGCTGTTAATTCCTGCCGCCTTACGGAATGTTGGTCCACGAAGTCTTTCCCACATTGCAGCATACACGCGCGAAGTATCGTTCGGGTCGACGACTACATCAACAGCACTTGTTGAATCATTCAAGTAAAGCGTTCTATACCAGGTTGCCCCTGCATCGGTGGATTTATAAATTCCGCGGTAAGGACTTTTTGAATATAGTCCGCCTGATACTGCAGCGAAAACTGAATTAGTATTTTTTGGATGAATCTCTATCTTTGCGATATGCCTTGAACTATCCAAACCACTTCGCAACCAGGTATTTCCGCCATCGGTACTTTTTAGCATTCCAAAACCTGCGTAAGAATCAGTTGAAATATTTGCCTCGCCTGTTCCTACATAAATAATTTTAGGGTTGTCCGGAGAAAGCTTCAATGCACCTATTGAAAGACTCGGCGCAAAATCAGTAAGGAACTCCCAACTCACGCCATTATCTTTTGAACGGAGAACGCCTCCTGCAGCAGCACCTGCATAAATAATATTATTCTGATTATCAACATCCAGTGCGGTGATTCTTCCGCCAACATTAGAAGGGCCTTCTTGTTTCCAATCGGCATTCCATGCTGATTTCAAGAGGGACATCTGCCGTCTCTGTTCAACCGCCTTGTAATATTTTTGAATTGGAATCTCACCATCTGAAGCAGCCCTCTGGGTATAGAACCACTCGCTCGGAAGAAATTTTTTCTCTACGCCTTCACTCTTCTCCCTTTCGGAAGAATTATTAAACCTGAGAGAAAACACTCCTAAAGGCAGCAGCAGTGCGAGGAGGCTTAACGATGTAATTAGTTTATTATACATTATCTACTTGAAATTATTATTAGCAAATTTAAGGATAATGGATAATAATTACTATGAATATATTTGTTGCGAGTTCCGGAAAGATTAAATCGTTGGGGGCTTTGGAAATAGAACCTTTATTTGAAATGAAATTTGTCGCAATTTAAAAATGGTTTCGCACCTACGGATGCTACTAAGATTTCACTCCTATCGGAGTTCCGAATTTAAGCCGAAAATATTTTCTGATTCTAAATTATGGCGACACTCATGTGGATTAGCTATCAAACCCTTTGTAATTCTAAACCACCTAAATTTCCCTAAGACCTGTAAGGTCGAAATCTTGGTAAAACAAGACAACACAAATGGTTCAAAGCCCCATAGGGCGACACTTTCAATTTGAATCAGACGAATACCCCATCAACAAGTGTCCCGCAGTTATGACAGTACCCGTGCTTAAGAGTAATACTCATTACTTCATGCCAATTGCGTTCAATCAATTTTGAATTGCACTTAGGACAATAAGTCGTCTGCCCTTCCAAGTCATGCGTATTCCCCAAGTAACAATATTTTATTCCATGAGAAAGAGCAATCTTCCTTGCCCGCATCAGTGTTGATAACGGCGTTGCGGGAATATGGTTCATCTTAAAGTCGGGATGAAATGCTGTAAAATGCAGCGGTACTCTATCTCCCAATTTTTCCACTATCCACTGACACATTCTATTTAATTCATCATCGGAATCATTCAGCCCTGTTATAAGCAAAGTTGTTATCTCCAACCACACTGCAGTTTCATTTTTCAGCCACACTAGAGTGTCGAGCACATCAGCAAGGTGACCGCCCGTCTGCTTAAAATAAAACTCTTC
>CAIWTC010000146.1 GCA_903915485.1 uncultured Ignavibacteriales bacterium
CTGCCCAGGTTGCGCAGGTTATCATATCACCGAACCACTGATGAGCAAACTCATGCACAACTAAGTTTTCACCCCAACAGTTAGTACATAAACTCGTCAGCGTTTGATTTTCCATTCCGCCCCAAACAAAACTTGTATCCAATGTAGCAAATCCATTTTTTTCAAATGGCTGACGGCAAAATAAATTAGTAAAATAATTATTCATTGCTATCACCGCAGGTTTAATCGCAGTGACATTTTCACGCGCATTATAATAAAACCTGAAAGGGATACTATCAGCAGCATTTGAAGGATTTTTCCAATAAACTATATCTAAATTGTAATTTACCTTACCTGTCATTACCATTAAATATGTAGCTATCGGATCACGGCTAATCCAATGATAAGTAATTGTATCAACATTTTTTGTCGAATCTGCAAGGCGGCCGTTTGAACCAAACTTTACGCTCGCCGGAGTTTTAGCAGTCAACTCCAAAGTGGCTTTATCAGAAGGACTGTCCCAGCAAGGGAACCATCTCCTTGCACCTTCGGGCTCGCAGTCAGTAAATACAAGTCCGGAATTGACATAAAAAGCCCCGTCCCAAACACTTTTGTGTGAATAGGAAACTTTAACCTTGAGCGTATCACCTGCAGAGTAAGTTTTATCCAAAGTGATTTTTAGAATATCATTCGTATGTGTAAAAGACTTGCCGGCCAATCCGACAGAATCAATCTGCAATGATGTTACAACTGCGTTAAGTTGTATTGAACTAATAGCTGAATCTGCTTTGAGAGTAATAATTTCAGTCGCAGGGAAAGCTTTACTGTAAGGAGTAACAAAGCACTTATATAAGTTGACATCCAACTTATAATCCAAAACATCGAATGCATGCGGTAAATTTGCAGTAACATTAAATACTTTTATTCCGGATTGCTTCCTTTTATTTGAGCAGGCTTCTACTCCCTCTGAATTTCTTACATTTTTATTTATTTGACCAAATATATTTCCAACAAAAAATATAAGTATCCAAAGCACAATTTTTTTCATTTGTAGTCCTGTTTATTTTTAAACTAATTTTCTAATAATTAGTATCTAATATCCGCAATTTGAGACTTTATTTATACAGGATTTCTACATTTTTTTTGCGTCAATGCCGGATATTAGTAGAATTCGTTAAAACGACCAAAATTAAGTGATTTCACTGTATTTTTGATGTGATTAAAAATACTTTTACAGTAGGAATAAATTGCTAAATTTAGAAATGCAAAAATCAGAATTTCGGTAAAATTGATGGATATCGGAGAAGTCACTCTTCCCCTATTAGAACAACTCTATGACGAGTTTGCTATTGTCAATTTGCAAGGCATCATCACATGTGCTTCTAACAAATTAAAGAATAGGCTTAAAGTCACTGACTTATCAGATAAGTCGATTCTAGAATTTATCCCGCTCTATAAGCAAAAAGAGTTATATGCAGTCTTTGATTCCTTAAACACAATAAAATCAATAAAATATTTTGAACTCCATTTATTTGATACACTCGGCGAAATTTTCTCCGTAAAAGTTAATTTTCGAAAATTCCTTGATGATAAAAAGAAGCCGTATATTTTTATTTCCTTCGTATCAGATTCAAAAGAAGACATTCAACAGGAACTACTAAGGCTAAAATCAATAATTGAACAATCGCCGCTTGCAATAATAATAACTGATACAGACGGCAATATCATATTTGTAAATAATGCATTTGAAAAAATCTCGGGTTATTCAAAAGCTGAAGCCTTGAATCGAAACCCCAGATTCATGAAATCCGGGCAAACCCCTAAAGAAATTTATTCATCTCTTTGGGCTACCATATCTTCAGGGAAGACATGGAAAGGTGAGCTTTTCAACAAGAGGAAAAATGGTGATTTCTTTTGGGAATCAACAACTATCTCTCCTATTTTTGGTGAGGGTGAAAAGATAACCCACTTCGTAGCTATAAAGGAAGACATTACTCTCAGAAAAAAAATCATTGAACGGCTGGCAGAAAGTGATGAGAGAATAAGATTCATCGTCGAAGCAACAGGCGATGTTCTTTATAAATTTAACTACGCAGATGAAATTTATGAATATATGAATCCGGCAATTGTTAAAATGACCGGTTACACGGTTGATGAACTGAACAAAATAAAACTTTCAAGCATCGTTCAAGAAGTTGATGTAGCTAAAGATACAAAATCTCAATCCAACCCTAATGCCCCTGGCAGCATATACGGGAAAAAGGGCGATTACCGTGCTGAGTATTATATCAAAACAAAAGACGGTCACTTAAAGTGGATTGAGGACCATTCATATCCATGGTATGACGAGAAGAATTTAATCTTTGGATCAGTCGGCATTCTAAGCGAAATCACCGAGAGAAAAGAAATCGAAGCACAACTAACTAAAGCAAAAAACGATGCAGAAACGATGAATCATCTAAAAGATGTATTCCTTTCAAACATGAGTCACGAACTTCGTACGCCTATGATTAGTATTTTAGGATATGCGGATATACTTAAAGAAGTTGCTGTTGACCCGGAAATAAAGGAAATTTCAGGAGTCATTCATCAGAGCGCAATCAGACTCACAGATACTATCAACATGATTCTTGATCTTTCAATGCTTGAAGTTGATAATTTATTTTTACAGTTCAAATCGATTAACATAGTCAAAGTTTTAGAAAAATATTCAACTCTGTATACAGATAAAGCACACGGAAGAAATCTTTATTTCAGAAATGAATGCGTCAGAAAAGAAATAATGATTCAGGCCGATACAAGACTGCTTGACCAAGTTGTTGATAATATAATCAACAATGCAATTAAATATACGCGCGAAGGCGGTATCACAGTAAATGCTTACACTGAGAATAATCAGGCTATTATCGTCGTGTCAGATACAGGGATAGGTATTAAGCCTGAACACTTCAATATAATTTTTGAAGAGTTTCGGCAAGTTAGCGAAGGCTTAGATAGACGATACGAAGGAAGCGGGCTTGGTTTAAATATCAGCAAGCGGTTTGTAGAAAAAATGAGTGGTAATGTGTGGGTTACAAGCGAGTTTGGGGAAGGTTCAAAATTTTTTATTTCATTTCCTATCCACAATGAGAATTAATTGAAAGCGTTAATTTTTACCCTTGTTTTTTGCTAATTTTCATAATTAGTGTTCTATAAGGTAATAATGGTTTTTAAGAACTAGTTGTATTCTGTATAAATAGCTAAATTCTTTGAAAACACTGTTCAAATCAATATATTATTTTTGTATCTTCAAAGGATGCTTAAAGAAATTTCTGTAATTGATGAAAGAAAAAGTAAATAATTTTACAATGACAAACTCCAACAATTCAACTTCGGGAGATTCTTCCGGATTGTTTGTACTTAATACCATTAAGTACCTGGATGCTATTATTTACTCTTCATCCCCTGACGGACTGAAATACTTCTTTATTACTCCTGCGATTGAGAAGTTAGTTGGAGTAACAGCGGACTATGCAATTGCAAACCCTCTCTTTATGATGAGGTTAATTTTCCCTGAAGACTTTCATGAATTCAAGCATATTGTTCAGCAGGTAAAAACCGGTGCTTCTGTTACAGTAGAGTATAGGATTCTTAATAAACGGAATGAGATGATGTACCTTCGTCACTCTGCCTACCCCGTATTTGAGGATGATATTATTATTCGTGTTGATGGTACAATTTCCGATATCACCAAAGAAAAACTAGGGGAAATAAAACTTAAGAAATCAGAAGAACGACTCAGGAATATTTTCGAGACTGCTGATGATTTGATATTTACATTAGATGACAGCGGCAGTGTATCTTCCATCAATAATAACGGTGCATTAAATCTTGAATTTTTACCTCAGGAGATGATAGGTAAACATTTTTTTGAATTTGTTTCTGATGACAAAAAAGCAGACACGGCAAGACGCTTTCAAGAAATTCTCCGCGGTGATAAGGTTGTAACTTTTGAGGTTGTTCTCAGGAGCAAATACGGCAAAGACTCTATATTTGAAATTAGCGCCCGTTCTCTCTCCGAAAATAAAATCGTTACCGGTATGATAGCCATTGGTCGAAATATACAAGAACGAAGAGTTGACCAAGAGAAGATGAAAGAACTCAACAATAAATTGATTGAGGCAAATAGAATTATTTCTATTGAACGGGACAGAGCAAAGCAAAAAATTTCTATCCTTGAGGAATTGAATAGATTAAAGAATGAATTTGTTTCAAATATTTCGCATGAGTTAAGAACTCCGCTTGCTTCAATTATTGGATTTGCAGAGACTATGGATTCCGATCCTGATATGCCAAACGAACTCAGGTCTGAATTCAACCAGATTATTTTAAGCGAAGGCAAACGACTTGCTAAACTGATAAACGATGTGCTCGATATTTCCAAAATTGAAGAAGGCAAAATTGATTTTATTAAAACTGAATTTAATATCAATGAATTGATTAATCCCCTTATTTTGCAGTACAAGAAAAAAATCGAGGATAAGGGAATTGTTTTTTGGTATGAACTACCCAAGAACAGCGTTATAGTTTACGGTGATAAAAACAGAATACTTCAGATTTTCGAAAACATTTTGAGCAACGCTGTTAAGTTTACAAATGAGGGACGAATTACTCTCTTGGCTCAAAGTTTGTATCGAGAATATGAAGTAATAATCACTGATACCGGAATTGGAATTCCTAAAAAGGATTTACCATTCCTGTTTCAAAAGTTTTACCGTGTAAGCAGACCCGGTTCAGAAATTCCCGGGACCGGACTTGGATTAGCATTTGTTAAACAAATTGTTGATATTCATAAAGGATTTGTTACTATTCAGAGTGAAGAAAATAAAGGGACAACTATTGTTGTCAAATTACCTATCGTGAAAAAGGATTAGTTAAGATATGGAGAAAACAGTTTTTATAGTTGACGATGAACCGGCAATTGCTAAACTGCTGACTTATTGGGTAAAAGATAAATGGGGATACAAGGTTAAGACCTTCCCGAACGGTGAGCTTATGCTTCAAAAGATTGGAGAAAACCCCGATCTCATTTTGCTGGATATTATGCTTCCCGGGCTAAACGGACTTGAAGTACTAAAACAGGTTAAGCAGTACAATGCACTTATACCTATAATAATTTTATCAGCACAAGGCAGAATTGAAATTGCCTTAGATGCGCTTAGGTTTGGTGCTTTTGACTATTTCCCGAAACCGATTGATACTCAGCGTCTTGAGCCTGCAATTAAAAATGCTATAAAAAATTATGACCTCTCACGCGAACTTGAAAATCTGAGAGAAAATGTTCAGCAGTCATATAAGTTTGAGAAAATTGTTTCGAATGACGGCAAGATGCAGGATGTTTTTCGCTTGATGACAAAAATTCTCAACTCAGATATCACAGTTTTGATTCACGGGGAAAGCGGAACAGGTAAGGAATTGATAGCCAGAGCAATTCACTATAACGGGATAAGGAAAGACAAACCATTTATTATTATAAACTGTGCGTCTATACCCAGAGAATTACTTGAAAGCGAACTCTTCGGCCATGAAAAAGGTTCATTCACCGGTGCGCATCAAAGAAAAATTGGTAAATTTGAACTTGCGTCTAACGGAACTATTTTTTTGGATGAGGTTGGTGAACTTGAAATGAGTCTTCAGGCAAAACTTTTGCGCGTAATCCAGGAAAAAGAATTTGAAAGAATTGGCGGCAATGAATTAATTAAATCAGATGTCAGAATTCTCTCGGCAACTAACAGAGACCTAAAGAAAGCTGTTGAAACAAAAGAATTCAGAGAAGATTTATTTTACAGACTAAATTCATTCCCGATAAATATTCCTCCCTTGAGGTCACGGCGCGGAGATATACTTACTTTGGCTGCGCACTTTTTAGAAGTATTCACTCAGAAAATTGGAAAACCAATAACTGGGTTCTCTAAAAAATCATTAAAACTAATGTATGATTATGATTGGCCGGGAAATGTTCGTGAGATGGAAAATGCAATTGAGCGATGTGTCTTGCTATGCGAAACAGGCACTATAGAAGTTGATGATTTCCCTAGTCACCTTCGCTTGACAAGAGAAGATTCAAAGTATGACTCATCCTCCCCTTTCTTTCAGGATGATGTGATAGTACCATTTGAAAAAATTAAAGAAGAGTCGTTAAGACATGCATTACGCATAACAAAAGGAAATATTCTTGCAGCTGCTAAAAAACTGAAGCTAAGCAGGGCAACAATTTATCGTTTGTTCGAAAAATATAAAATTGATCATAAAGAATTCGAAAAATAAATAATAAGGAAATATATTTATGGATTTCTCTCGAGAAGTATTTAGTGATGTGGTTGTACAAAGTGTAAACCTTTCACGCGCAACTCTTAAAGAGGCAGAAGAATTTAAAAGAGTTCTAACTGCTGAAATTGACCGCGGCAGCCGCAAACTGATTGTTGATATCGCTGAATGCGAATTTATCGATTCAACATTCTTAGGCGCACTAGTTGTTTCATTAAAAAAAGTTACTGCTCTTGGCGGCGACCTTAGGTTAGTAGGATTTCAACCTTCAGTACACTCTATGTTCGAACTAACAAGAATGTACAGAGTTTTCGAAGCTTTCCCAACGCGTCAAGCTGCGGTTGAAAGTTACGGCGCAAAGTTTTGAGGCTTAATTAATAGATGTCTGAAAATTCAGATAAATCAATATTAATTATTGATGATGATTTAACGGTTAGAAAGCTCTTAGGGTTTCACCTCAAAAGAAAAGACTATCGCGTGTTCGAGGCTTCAGGTTCAGATGAGGGATTTGGGTTCTTAAATTCTGAAAAAATTGACCTTGTTCTTTGCGATGTTAATATGGATGGAGTTGACGGATTCACCTTCTGCAAAACAGTTCGCGATGACGATAGACACCGTGTCCTGCCTTTTATTTTTGTTACGGCTAAAAACAGCTTGGAAGATAAAGAAACCGCTATGAGAGTCGGCGGTGATGATATTATAACCAAGCCTTTTGAAGTTGCTGAGCTCCTCTTAAAAGTTCAAACTCTTATTAGGCGTGCGGATATCTATAAAACTTATGCAGCAAAGAAAAACATTGAACAGTCACTCGTTGAGGAAACACCGAAAATACTTCTGGTTGACGACGATATTTCTCTTGCCAAACTTTTCAAGTATAATCTTACTAAATCCGGATTTGAATGCGAAACAACTAACGCAGTCGAAGATGCGATGCAGATACTGAAAAAATTTACGCCCGATATAATTATATCCGACATCATGATGCCTAAGTATGACGGCTACCAATTCAGAAAATTGTTACTGGAAGACAACGACCTTAAATCTATTCCATTTATCTTTTTAACTTCTAAGAGTGGTGAAGACGATATTTTGGACGGATATGATTTAGGTATTGCTGACTATGTTATTAAAACTGCAGGACCAAGAGTTGTAGTTGCAAAAGTTTCTGCAATTCTAAAAAGTTTAGGTAAAGAAAGACAAAAAGTAGTTTCTGAACTTCATCGTGCTGCTGATTCTATGCGAGTAAAAGTTGTACCGGATTCAGCACCGCAGTTTCAGGATTTGGAAATCAAGCATTGGCATAACACATTTCAAGGCATTCCCGGCGGTGACTTTATCGACTACTATAAGGTCGATGATGATAATATCGCTATTATTTTAGGTGATGTTATGGGCAAAAGATGGGGCGCTTGGTATTTCGCAATCGCCTACGCGGGATATGTCCGCTCCGCTATCAGGCTAACTCTTGAAAGTTCTGTATCTTCGACCCCAAAAGACATTTTGGATAAAGTGAATACTTCTGTTTATAAGGATGCAAAAATATCAGAAGTTTTCGCAACCCTGTCCATCGTAACTTACAATTCTACTAGT
This sequence comes from uncultured Ignavibacteriales bacterium, assembly GCA_903915485.1. Lineage (GTDB taxonomy): Bacteria > Bacteroidota > Ignavibacteria > Ignavibacteriales > Ignavibacteriaceae > CAIYTF01. The sequence continues at coordinate 7,876 of CAIWTC010000146.1, forward strand.
AAAGTATTGAAATATTCAGGAGCAGGTGACTTACCCTTAATTTATCGTAATTATAAATCCGGTCAAGCAAAGCAAATTAATTCAAAGGGTATGCTTCTTGGGTTTTCGGAACATGGTTTTTTTGAAGACCAGTCTGTTGAATTTGGCAAAGGTGATATAGCTATTCTGTTAACTGACGGATTGATTGAATCACGAAATAGTGCGGGCTTAGCTTTTGGGACTGACAACCTTATTAGACTTCTTCAGAATATCCCTGCTGATACTGACCCGTTAGTTTTCCTACAGACAGAACTTTCTGCTTATACAGATGGTAAATTTGAGGATGATATAAGTTTGATTACTATTCGCGGTATTTAAAATCAAACGATAAATTAGTTGTTTGACTTTGACCATTTCTTATATTTCCAAAACAACTTATTAATGCATAGACACACATGATACATATTTTAGAATTACACTTTTAACTGAGGGAGAATATGAATCCAATTTATTTTATTGACGGCAATAATTTATTGCACAAAGTTAAGCGGCTGGATATTCTTATGAAAAAAGATAAACAATCTGCACGCGAATCATTAGTTCATATGTTGCTCCCGTATTTCAGCGGGAAAAAAATCTCGGTAACCGTTTTTTTTGATGGCTTTCAAAATGCGGGTATCACTGCATCCCCTCTCAGTATAAAATATTCGAACAAAGAATCCGCAGACAAACTCATAAAAGACTCCATCGGATTTGCCAAGAATGCTAGAAACATTACTTTAATTAGTGATGACTTAGAATTAGTCAACTTTGCACGAAAATGCAGCGCCTCGGTTATAGGTTCAAATACTTTTTCAAAGGAACTGCAAAAACCGGATGCGTCGGGGAATGAATCTAATTTAATAAACTCACTCTCACAAAAGAATGATGAATTCATTAAACTGTTTTCATAGATGAATTTATCCACCATTAAGATTTTCTATATTTTTCTGCTAATACTGTGCCCGCTGAGCATGGCGCAAAGTTCAATGCATCAGTATGACAAATCCCTGCATCACGCTGAAGTAATTCAAGACGTATTTACATCCTCGCAAAACTCCACTTTCACTCCGCTTGCATTTGACAAATCCAAGATGCTTAAGAAAAAGGTTTTCGGATATTTACCATATTGGCAATTCCTTTCAACCCCTGCGAATCTTCAGTACGATTTACTTACACATATAGCATGCTTTGATTTTTCTTGTGACTCCATTGGGAATATTGCCGCTCCTTTATATTGGCCTTGGGCAGATGTCATCAATAAATCTCATTCAAATGGAGTAAAGGTAGTTGCTTCCGTCACATGCTTCAATGGGAAATATATTCATCAAATTATCACTACCTCATCTATTCAGCAAAAGATTTTCACAAACCTGGGGAATTTATTATCGCAATACCAACTTGACGGCATTAATATTGATTTTGAAAATTTACTTAACACAGACTCGGGATTGCTTTTCAATAATTTCATAACTTCTTTGCGGTCATACTTAAATTCGAATTACCCAAGCGCAGAACTCTCAGTCGCAACTCCCCCTCTCACCGCAGGATGGGATATGAATTCACTTTCTGCTTCCTGCGATTACCTTTTTCTGATGGGATATAACTATTACGGTAGTTGGTCCGCTACTACAGGTCCTACTGCACCGCTTCTCGGGACAGGCGCATCAATTAACGATATGGTGACCGTTCAGTATGGTAGCCTATCTAATAAACAAAAGTTAATTCTTGGAGTTCCTTACTTTGGTATTAAATGGACAACTAAGACAAATCAGGCTCATGCATCAGTTACAAAATTTATTGATTATACGACATTTTCAAGCGACTACGCGAATGCTCTTAAGTACGGTGAACTTTGGTCATCGGCAGACCAAACCCCATGGTACACATATCCGGGGGATACAGGATGGACTCAAGTATGGTATGACAATGC
>CAIWTC010000147.1 GCA_903915485.1 uncultured Ignavibacteriales bacterium
CGGTGAAGATTCCGATGAAGACAAAGCTTTAAAAATAAAATCAACGGCCTAACCTCGTTTAAGTACATTTACTCACCACCCCCATAAATAAGCAAATGAATTTTTGCTATGCACTTAACATGGGGAATCTCCGGCAAAAGACTGCATGAATATTTTTTGTGTGGAGACAACCATAACAACACTATTAATGATAAATGTTTTCAGCCCCCCCTTAAAGTTGCATAATTCCTGGGAATTCTTCACTAATTTTTTTCACTTTTATAATACCAAAAGATTATATAGTTCATTATATTTCATTATGTCTGAAGTTATTTTATGCGCCCGCACCAAATGATGAAGTAAATTACATAATCAGAGATGATTGAAGGTTTAACTTAACAGATAAAAGGCAAGAAATGCTGTTTTATTTTCTGCAATATTATCTTTGTCCTAAATTCTTGTAGGCGCTAAATCATCTGACCTTTAATCGCTATCACTCGGGCAGTATTAAAAATTATTGTGGAATATGTAACGATATATAAATTTAAATAACGAAGAGGTGCTATATGAAATACTTGGTGATTCTATTACTAATAATCGCTTTATACCACTCAATTTCATTTTCTCAGTCAAAGGCGGAATCAACCAAAACAATTACATTTCAGGGTTTTGATTTTGGAACATCAAAGAACTTAATTCTTAGTAAATACAAAAAACAAATAAAAGCAGGGAAAGACGGAGATTTAAGTTTTTCCGGAAATGTTATAAATTTAGATTGTGAAATCCTTTTTTCGTTTTATCAGAACAAACTATGCGCTGGTTATTACCTATTTACGGTAAAACATTCAAATCAAAACTTATATATAAATGATTATAAAAAAATTGCTGATGCGATTACAGAAAAATACGGGAAACCAACTAGAGATGATGAAGATTGGAGCGATGAATTATATAAAGATGATCCGTCTCATTATGGCTTTGCCGTTAGCTTAGGTCACCTTACCTATTTCTCCAGTTGGCATGATCACAAGGGTAACTTAATTTATTTGAATTTAAGCGGTGATAATTATACGGTTAATCTTGGCGTTATATATCGCGATAACATTTATTACCCTCAACAAAAAGCTGAAGAGAAAAATGATTTCTAAAAAATGTGCGATTTAATTTTGGAATAATTCAGCAGAGTATACTGCTGCACGGAGAGTCTTAATATTTGTCAGCACATGCAGGACGGGTTCCTCACTCCTGAATACAAGGACATATTATCTTTTCGCAATTTACGCTACACTAAATTGGGCAATAGACTTACAATAATGGCATCTATTGCTGTTATACTGAAAATTAAGACATGCACTCTCGTGTTAACTTTATAAGAAACCATTTATTTTCTTTCAGTTTGAAAGTAAATGTGTTTCCAAAGAATTCTTCCTCATCTTAAACATAAAGGGTAAGAATTTCATTTTTTCTCTCTGTGCGATAACTCTTTTCAGCTAGCTTCTTAATTAATTTCCCGGGACCTTTATAATATGTTCTCCATGTGTTATATTCACCTCGCCATCTCGTAAGGTTCCAGCTATCATTGAAACCGGACTCACTACTGCTGCTGTTATCCCTTATTTTAAGAGGGAATTTAATTCTTTCAACTTGAAACTTTTCATCTGTAAAAAATCTTTTTCTAAAAATTGTAAAATCTTCTTGTTGACCATACGAAACACCTGAAAACACCAGAAA
>CAIWTC010000148.1 GCA_903915485.1 uncultured Ignavibacteriales bacterium
AGCATACAATGCATATTTTGAACAGAAGTAAATTGTCGAATCTTTTCCGATTATAACCCCTGACTCCATTTCAGAGCAAGGGATTTTACCTGCTATTTGAGCCGCCGCAGGAAATTTATATTTACTTCTTCCTGTATTCTGCGCATCATGCAGGGCGGTCGGCCATGGAGTATTGCCTAAACTACCCCATTCAATATCCTGCTGATATCCGAGTGGGAGGTCTTGTTTTGGGTTTGTCACTGAATCGTGACAACCATACAAAGATATGAACCCAATAAAAATCAATATTGTTTTAATGTATTTTATATAATTCATTTTATTTCTCCTGATTTTATTTTGTAATATAGATATACTTAAATAGCCGATAATACTATAAGTAGTTAAACTAAACAATTTCGCAATAAAACACAAATATCCTAAAGACAGGATTCTTTATTGGATTTGCCGCAATATCTCTCCAATCTCTTTACATCCCAACCCCAATCCATAGCGGAAATCATCAATTGATTTTTCCACGCTGTCAAAATATTTAAGCAGCTCAACACATTTAATTCGCGAATCAATTCCTTCAAGCAGCTTGGTATCTGCTTTTCCGCAAATTACTATCACCTGCTTGTTTAATTCAATTGCTTTTTCAATAGCAACACCTGTTGCTTTATTCATCATACTCTGCTTATCGAAACTGCCTTCCCCTGTAATAATTATATCGTGTGACCGTATGAAACTTCCGGCATTAAGTTTATCAAGAATAAATTCTTTTGCGGGTGTATTTGTTACATATGCACACAACCCCAGTCCCAAAGCAACTCCGCCCGATGCACCGATTTTCGATTCGCTGAAATCTAGTCCAAACTTATCCTTGCAATGCTGCACTACGAAGTTTCCAAAATTTTCCAGTTCTTTTACTTGTGCATCAGATGCGCCCTTTTGTTTAGCGAATGTAAGAGTAGTTCCCTTTTCGCCGGTTAAGTTTGATTCAACATCAAGGACTAATTTAATGGGGATGGGAAATTTCCGTTTTGGAAATTCTAGAGAAGTAACAGAAGGAAAGTGATTCGGCAAATAATTATGTTCATGGACTGAATCAGAAATAATCTTCCCGCCTAAAGACACAAACACACCCATACCGAAATCATTAATAGCAGAACCGCCGAGACCAATTACAATCTTCTTTATCTTCATCCCCTCAAGATGCAGTTCATATATCTTCTTAAGGATTCTTCCCAACCCAAAAGACGATGATGAACCTATATCCCTCTTTTCCTTTGCGATAGTCTTCAGTCCAAAGACATCTGCACTTTCAATATAAACAGTTTCTTCATCAGCATTATATCCTAAAGGAACCGTAATTCGCTTCTCCCCTATACAGTCAGGAACTTCAACGGATAGTTCTTCCAAACTAAAAGCATCACGGCAAACTTTATAAAATCCATCCCCGCCGTCCGAGAGCGGAAGTTCAGTAAACTGTGCACCTGCAATTTCTTTAGAGAGAAACTCTCTAAGCATCCTGCTAACCGCAACTGATGAGGCGCACTCCTTAAAACTATTCGGGGCAATTAATATTTTCATACGGCTAAATATTTATTATAATCATCACCCCCAATATATGCCCCTAACTTTAAAAACAAACAGGCTGACTTAATTTTGTTTAAGTCAGCCTGAAATATTTATATCTTTGCAGCTTTATCATGTTCGGCGAAACGGAGTTTCGCCCTACAATTTATTGCCTAACTAAAATCTGTTAATCATGAATTCTTGAAGCCTATTCATAATGCACCGTTATTTTATGTGACTCAAACCAACCCATAACAGTCGACCACCATAACTTTGAGTTCTGCGGTTTTGCTACAAAGTGAGTTTCATCAGGGAAATACAAAAACTTACTTTCAACACCAAGCAATTGCAAGGTTGTAAATAGTTGGAATGCCTGTTCTTCGGACACTCTGAAATCCTTTGCTCCATGAACTACCAGAACCGGTGTCTTACAGTTCTTTATGTAATTGTGCGGTGAAAACTTTTCATATAATTTTTTGTGTTCCCATGGTTTTCCGCCATTTTCCCAAATCGGGAACCATAGTTCTTCAGTTGTACCGAACATGCTTTCGAGATTGAACACGCCTGCATGAGTTACTATCGCATTGAATCTATCGGTATGTCCCGCAATCCAATTCATCATATATCCGCCGTAAGATGCACCTGCGGCGAATGTATTTTTTGAATCAATGAAAGAAAAATTCTTTACTGCATAATCATAAGCATTCATCAAATCGACATACGCTTTACCACCCCAGTCGCCTGAGATTTCATCGGTAAACTTCTGTCCATAACCTGTGCTACCACGGGGATTCGGCGCAACAACAACATAACCTTGTGCCGCAAACAACTGTGTATTCCAGCGGTAATGGAACTCATCATTCCAATGCCCCTGAGGACCGCCGTGAACAAGGAATATCATAGGATATTTTTTTGATGCATCAAAATGCGGCGGTTTAACCATAATGGATTGAACCTTAGCACCGTTAGCCCCAACACTCAAAAATGATTCAGCGGGATTCATCTCCAACTGACTCAACAATTCTTTATTGAGTGAAGTCAACTGAGTTTCTTTTCCGGTTGATAAATCAATATTGAATAATTCCGTCGGTAGATTTGTTCGCTGCTGTTTTACATATATATTTTTTCCGTCAGTTGAAAGAACCAGTCCGGTATTCTCATGATCTTTATACACAGGGTCAATTTTACCGGAAGAAACATCAAGCCTGTAAATAGCTTCGTTGATTTCATCGGCAGAATTAAAATATATCAACTTAGAATCATGCGACCATACAATTTCCATAACTGAACGGTCAAGTTTTTCTGTAAGATATTTAATCGTTCCGGCTGAACGGTCATATAATGCAAGTCTTTGTTTATCAGCCTCAAAACCCGCTCTCTGCATTGAGCAAAACGCAATATACTTTCCGTCAGGAGAGTAACTTGGCTGATTGTCATTTCCTTTGCTAGCCGAAATCAACTTAACAGGAACCTCGGTACCTTTTTTAACATCTGCAGTTTTTACAACATACACTTCGTTATTAGTGCTCAGTGCGACAACCTTATCGGGATTCATCGTAAAAGCAATTTCACTGCCGTCGGGAGAGAAAGAATAATCATGAGCACTACCCAATGCAATCGGAGGACAATCAGATTTTGAATTTAACATCAAGTCCGTAAACTCACCTGATTTTACATCAAGCAGAAACAAGTGACTCCGTTTATCGCCGCGCCAGTCATTCCAGTGGCGGTACATAAGTTCAGTGAATACACTCGCTTTTACTTTACTGCTTTCGCGTTTCTCATCTTCCGCTTTGTTTTCCGCATCAGAAAGGCCCGGGTAAACAGATGAAGTAAAGAGAATCTTTGAACCATCAGATGATAATGCAAAGTCATTTACTCCGGTTGAGATTTTCGTCAACTGAGTTTCTTTTCCGGTCGCTAAATCAATGTAGAATATTTCCGTCGGTAAATTTGTTCGCTGCTGTTTTACATATATATTTTTTCCGTCAGTTGAAAGAACCAGTCCGGTATTCTCATGATCTTTATACACAGG
>CAIWTC010000149.1 GCA_903915485.1 uncultured Ignavibacteriales bacterium
ATTATCATTCAGTTGTTGGGTGCTTTTGTTCCCTACTTCCAGAAACTTCAGAAAGAAGGAGAAGATGGTAGAAAGAAAATTACACAGCTTACGAGATATTTTACAGTTTTAATTGCGGCTATGCAAGCTTGGGGTGTGACGATTCGTCTTTCCTCTTTAAGTGTTGCTAATTTATCTATAATTCCTGAACCGACATTCTTTTGGAGAATTGTTGCTGTCGCAGTCTTAACTTCCGGAACTATATTCTTGATGTGGATGGGCGAGCAGATTACTGAAAAAGGTATTGGTAACGGTATATCTTTGATTATCTTTATCGGAATTGTTGATAGGTTCCCATACGCGTTGCTTGATGAAATGCAGTTGCTACGCGGCGGACAAAGAAGTTTGATTCCTGAAATAGTTTTATTGATTGTAATGGTTATGGTTATCGCAGGAGTAGTTTTAATTACTCAAGGTACCAGAAAGATTGCAGTTCAATACGCAAAAAGATTCGTAGGAAGAAAACAATATGGCGGAAATGTTCAGTATATTCCATTGCGTGTTAACACCGCAGGAGTAATGCCGATAATATTTGCACAGTCAATTATGTTCATTCCGCAGACAGTAGCCTCATTTTTCCCTGATAATGAGATGTTAAACAAGATGGCTGGATATTTTTCTTACACTTCTCCAGTTTATGCAGTTTTTTATGCACTATTAATCATATTTTTTACTTATTTTTACACTGCGATTGCATTTAATCCTAAAGAAGTTGCGGAGAATATGCAGAAGCAGGGTGGTTTTATACCCGGAACCCGTCCGGGCAAACAAACCGCAGATTTTATAGATAATATTCTAACAAAAATTACACTGCCTGGTTCTATTTTCTTAGCTATCATAGCAATATTACCATCATTTATTTCGCAGTTCAATGTGTCACCAAAATTTGCACAATTTTTTGGCGGTACAAGTTTGTTGATTATTGTCGGTGTTGCATTGGATTCATTGCAGCAGATTGAAAGTCATCTTTTGATGCGTCATTATGACGGCTTCATGAAGGCCGGAAAATTAAAAGGCAGAAAATAACGGGCAGTCTTTTTGATTATTATTAAGACAGGCTTAGCTATTGATTACATACGGGAGAGCAGCAGAATAGTAGCAGAAACATTAGCTATGCTTAAGCTAAAAGTTACTGCAGGAGTTACCACTGAGGAGCTCGATAAAATGGCTGAAGATTATATTTTAAGTAGGGGAGGTTATCCGGCTTTCAAAGGATATCCGCAGGGTTCAGACAATCCTTATCCTGCAACTTTATGTTGCTCGGTAAATGAAGAGGTTGTTCATGGAATACCCGGAGACAGAAAACTTTTGGAAGGTGATATCATTAGTATTGATGTTGGAGTTGTAAAAAACAATTACTTTGGAGATGGAGCTACCACAATTGCGGTTGGCGAAATTTCTGAAGAAAAAAAGAGATTGATGAAGGTAACTGAAGAATCTCTATACTTAGGAATAGCACAGGCTTTGGACAACAACCGAGTACAAGATATATCGGCAGCAGTTCAAGAGCATGTAGAGAAAAATGGTTTTTCAATAGTGCGCGATTTATGCGGGCATGGAGTTGGAAAGAAATTGCATGAAGCACCATCAATTCCTAATTTTGGCCGCAAAGGAAACGGGCCGAAGTTAAAAACAGGAATGACGCTAGCGATAGAGCCAATGGTAAACACAGGTGTTTATCAGGTAAAGACGAAACGAGATGGATGGACAGTAGTAACGAGAGATGGCTTAGCATCTGCGCATTTTGAGCACACAATATTAGTAAATGAAAATAAACCAGAGATATTAACCGTTTGTTAAATGGCTAAACAAGGACCTATAAAAGTAGATGGAGTGATTTTAGAAACATTGCCCAATGCACATTTCAAAGTGCGTTTGGACAACAATCACGAAATATTAGCGCATATCTCAGGCAAAATGCGAATGCACTTCATTAAGATATTGGTCGGAGATAAAGTATCGGTGGAATTATCACCATACGACTTGAGTAAAGGTAGAATCACATACAGGTATAAATAACGGAGTATTGTATGAAAGTACGCTCGTCAGTTCGCAAAATTTGCGAAAATTGTAAAATAATTAAAAGAAAAGGCGTTGTTAGAGTTATCTGCAAGAACCCTAAACATAAGCAACGTCAAGGTTAATTAAAAAAGTAAAGGAGATTTATTCTTGGCACGTATATCAGGCGTTGACCTTCCAAAGAGTAAAAAAGTTTATTATGGTCTTCAGTATATATTCGGCATCGGTGCGAATACAGCTGGAGAAATATTAGAAAAAGCAAAAATTGATCCGGAGAAGAAAGTATTATCTTTGACGGAAGATGAAGTTGCTGCGATACGCTCAGTAATCCAAGCGGATTATAAAGTTGAAGGAGCATTGCGATCCGAAGTTCAGATGAATATCAAGAGATTGATGGATATTGGTGCATACAGAGGTCTTAGACACAGACGCGGTTTGCCTGTGAGAGGCCAGCGTACAAGAACGAATTCTCGTACAAGAAAAGGTAAGAGAAAAACAGTAGCCGGCAAGAAAAAAGTTGCAGCTAAAAAATAAGGTTTAAATAGGAGGTCAGATTTTTGGCTAAAGTAGTTAAGAAAACAAAAAAGAAAGCAGTCGTTGACGCACACGGCATCGCACACATTAAAGCTACATTCAATAATGTATTGGTAGTTTTAACGGATGTCTATGGCAATACGCTTTCATGGTCGTCAGCAGGACGAAATGGATTTAAAGGATCGAGAAAAAATACGCCTTATGCATCTCAAGTGACTTGTGAAGCAGCGGCTAAAGAAGCCTATGATCAAGGATTACGCAAAGTTGAAGTACGAGTTAAAGGTCCTGGTTCAGGACGCGAATCTGCAATTCGTGCCCTCACTACGGTAGGATTAGAAATATCATCAATAAAAGATGTTACACCTATTCCTCACAATGGATGCCGACCACCTAAGAGACGCAGAGTTTAATAGAACGGAGAAATTTTAATGGCTCGATATACTGGTTCAGTTTGCAAGTTATGCAGAAGAGAACGCACAAAATTAATGTTAAAAGGTCAGAAGTGCTTGACCGAAAAGTGCCCGATTGAAAAAAGAAATTATGCACCCGGACAGCACGGACAGTCAAGAAGAAGCAAAGTATCTGAATACGGAATTCAGTTACGCGAAAAACAGAAGATTAAAAGATCATATGGTCTTTTAGAAACACAGTTTAGAAACTTGTTTGACAAAGCTTCAAGACAAAAAGGTAGAACCGGCGAAAACTTAATCAAGTTGTTGGAAAGACGCCTTGATAATGTTGTTTACCGCTTAGGTTTCGCACCTTCAAGAAAATCAGCTAGACAGCTGGTAAAGCATCGTCATTTATTAGTAAATGATCATTTGGTAGATATTCCATCATATATGGTATCATCCGGCGATGTAATTAAAATTAGAGAAAAAAGTAAAAAACTTGATTTGATTCACAGCTCATTGAAAAAAATTAAGGATAGCATCTATCCTTGGTTATCAATTGACAAAGCTACACTCAGCGGAACATTCTTACAGGTTCCTGAGCGTTCAGAGATACCTTTGAATGCAAATGAACAGCTTGTTGTCGAGCTCTACTCCAAATAAGAATAATTAATAAAGAGGTATAAAAGAATGAGCAATACAAATCTAAAGATGCCTGAAGGGGTAATTCTAGATGAAGCTACCTATACAACTTCATATGGCAAGTTTACTCTTCAACCACTAGAGCGTGGCTTTGGTGTAACACTGGGCAATTCTTTGCGTCGTGCTCTGCTTTCATCATTGTCTGGTTCTGCTATAGTTGCAGTAAAATTCAGTGAAGTTTTGCATGAGTTCTCGACAATCCCAGGTGTTGTTGAAGATATAACTGATATTATTCTTAATCTTAAACAAGTTAGAGTAAAGATTATTAATAAGAAACCTACGAAGGTTGAAATATCATTTAATGGTGAAGGTGTGTTTACTGCGGGCGATATTCAGAAGAATAGTGCCGAAGTTGAAATCCTGAATCCAGATCTCCACATCGCGACCTTGAATAAGGGTGCTAAGTTCGATGTTGAGTTACGCATTGGCAGAGGCCGTGGTTTTGTTACAGCTAATGAAAACAAAGCAGCTGACTTTCCAATCGGAATGATAGCAGTGGACTCTATATATACTCCAATCAAAAATGTGAAATATGATATAGAGAATGTTCGTATTGGCGACAATAACGATTATGAAAAACTAACTTTAGAAATTGATACCGATGGTTCAGTTTCTCCTGATGATGCACTTACTCAGTCAGCAAAAATTATACGGGATCACTTACAGTTATTTATTAACTTGGACCTTGAACCTGAAGAAAATATTGTTGAGCAGAAAAAAGATACAGAAAAAGAAAGAGTTAAAAAGATTCTGTTAACCGGAATTGATGACCTTGAACTCAGTGTCCGTGCGCATAATTGCTTAAAGGCAGCGAATATTAAGACGATTTCTGAACTCGTTAAACGCGAAGAATCAGAAATGCTTAAGTTCCGTAATTTCGGCAGAAAATCCCTCGCTGAATTAACTGAGATTGTAGAAAATCTTGGTCTTGAATTTGGTATGGATGTAGATAAATATCTTAGAGAAGAAAACGATTCAAACTAATCCAGCTTAGAAGGTATATAGATGAGACATGGTGTCCGTGGTAGAAAACTAAATAGAACAAGCAGTCATAGACTTGCTCTAATGAGAAATCTCTCAATTTCTTTATTAAAACATAAAAGAATTTCAACAACTTTAGCAAAAGCAAAAGAACTCCGTTCATTTGTTGAGCCAATTATTACCAAAGCAATCAAAGGTGATTTGCATAGACAAAAATTGATTATGCAGGACCTTAAAGATAAGCCGGTAGTAAAAGAGTTGTTCGCTGATATTACTTCAACAATTGGAGATAGAAAAGGCGGCTATACAAGAATAGTTCGTTTAGGCAGAAGACGCGGAGACGCGGCTGAAATGGCTATTATTGAATTAGTTGATTATAATGCTATAATTAATGAAGAGAAAAAAGCTTCACAAGACCAGAAAGAAGCTAAAAAAGAAAGCAAAAAGAACGCTAAAGTTGAAGACGCGAAAGTAATCGAAGAATCAAAAGCATAAGTTTGCTTAAGTGAATATTGAAAGAGCAGGTATTCCTGCTCTTTTTTTTTATATTTACATGTAAGTAAACAAAACTTATTGGCAAAACACTTAATGGGACAGAAAATTTCCCGTAGTGAATCCGATATAACAAACATTGAAATATTAAATGAAATTAAAATTAGAGTTTCTTAAGTCAGCATATAATCTGAAGCACCTGCCTGAGGAAAAACTTCCTGAAGTAGTTGTGTGTGGACGCTCTAATGTGGGGAAGTCATCGCTACTTAATACGCTTGCGGGGAAAAAGAATCTAGCCAAAGTTAGCTCAACTCCCGGTAAAACAGAATCAATAAATTATTTTCAATGTGATAAATCATTCTATTTGGTTGATTTGCCCGGATATGGTTTTGCCAAGCGGGACAAAAAGACTATTGCATCATGGGGGAAGATGATCGATACATATTTGAGGGGGTCGGGGAATATTGCGATATGTATTCATTTGGTGGATTGCAGGCATCCTATAACTCAAAGCGATATAGAGTTGGAGGCATATTTTCAGACTATTGGGCTTACCTCTTATATTGTCTTAACAAAGAGCGATAAATTAAAGCAGTCTGAAAAAAGCTTCGCAGTAAAAGAAATTAAAGCCAATTATATGGCAAATGATGGAAAATGCACAGTGCAGTTGTTCTCATCAAAAACAGGCGAGGGAAAAGATTTACTAATAAAATATATTTTAGAGTCGGTTG